>WUAK01000121.1 GCA_009827205.1 Phycisphaeraceae bacterium
TTTGCCTCAACACCAAGATTGTCTCGATCGACACGGAGCGCCGCGTCGCGACCTTTGAGAGCAAACAAGGCGAACGCACCGAGCGGGCCTTCGAGTCGCTCGTGAGCACGATGCCGCTCGACAAACTCGTGTGCGACGTGATCGATGATGCACCCGCGGACATCCGCGACGCGGCTTCGCGCCTCGTGCACTCAGGAGGCTTCATGGTGGGTGTGGGCATCAAGCGCCCTTGCCCCTCGACAAAGAGCTGGATGTACTTCCCCGAATCGAACTGCCCGTTCTACAGGGTGACGTACCTCTCCAACTACTCGCCCAACATGACGCCGAACAATGAGACGCACTACTCCCTGCTCTGCGAGACAAGCTTCAGCCCAGACAAACCCGAAGACGAGGACACTATCCTCGAGCGCACAATCGCAGGGCTTGAGAACGCCGGTCTCCTCGAGCCAGGAGAGCGCGGCGACATTGTCTCCACGTGGGTCATGAAGGTCGGCTACAGCTACCCGACGCCGAGCGTCGAGCGCGACGAGATCCTCGCGAAGGTCATCCCCTGGCTCGAAGAGCGCGGCATCTACAGCCGGGGCCGCTTCGGCATGTGGAAATACGAGGTCTCCAACACTGATCACTCGGTCATGCAGGGCGTCGAGGTCGTGGACCGGATCCTCGAAGGCAAACCCGAGCAGACCATCGGCATCGTCTACAGCGTCACGGAAGACGGCAAGGCAGCCGCCGAGCACGAGCGTCCCGCCGTCGCGGGCTCGGGCGAGAAGCGGGTTGCCCAGCTGATCGAGAGCAAGAACGTCGCGGATGTGGGTGACATCCGTGAGGCGACGCTATCAGAAGAAGAACTGGGTATTACCGACCGGAGCTAGTGCTCAGCCACCCTGGTCAATTTCGTCCGAATCCTGCTCAGCTTCGATTCCCTGACGCAGTCTCTGTCGTAATAGCTTGCGGTCGATTTCAACAAGCGTATCGATGGCTTCCTCGTAGCCGTCGGGCATCGGTGTTCTGCGCTGCAGGAGCCTGATTCCCGCTTTCGCGTCGCCTCGGTGCGCAAGGCTGTAGGCGACGAGGATCTCGTGGTTGGGGTAGGCGATCCAGTAGGAATCCCGTTGCCAGCGTTTGGGGCCTGCGAGCACGAGCGTGTCGGCTTCCTCATAGTCCTGCCGCTCGAACGCGTCATACGAAGCGTTGTAGGCGAGCCTGCCGATGCGGCGCCAGAAGAGCTCGAACTCGCCGCCCTTGGGCAGATCGCTCTCGATCGCCTTCGCGAAATCCAGAACCGCGCCGGCAAAGAGCGTGGCGTTCGAGTCGCCCGCCTCGAGCAATTCCTCGGCTCTGATCAGCGTCGCCTCGAAGGTGATGTTGCCCTGGTCGAACTCGGACACGAGCCGCTGGGTGATCTGGGGTCTTGTGGAGTTCTGAGCCGCGATGACGACCGCGTCGAGGTGGGCTCTCTCGCCTTCACAGCCGAGGCCCGCCCAGACGAATGAGGCCAGAAGTGGAAGCACCCAGATGGTCACGGCATTTCGGGGCATGGTCACTGTTATAGGTCTCCGCCGAGGGCCCAGAATCCGGCCCTGCGGATCGGAAATAAGGGGTTCCAATGAAAAAGGGGTGTTTGGAGGGAAACTGTCGGTTGTGACGATCGGAATGCTGGCAGGTCCCAGGATCCCGTGCATGTTAAGGGTGTCTAATCGTGGGAATCAGGCTTGCCGTGGGGGCACGCCTGTTGGTTGAATCAAGAGCGAACGGTCGAGCGGTTGCCGTATCGCAGGAGCCAGGGGCTCGTAAGAGCCACGACTCGTGCGTGATGGAAGTGCTGCGTGGACATTCTGCTCTTGGCACCCCGGTCCGGGGATGGCAAGCCGAACTCACGAGACTACTCGATGAGCATCACCTCGCGGCCTGGTCGAGCCAGCCCGGAGAGCGTGCGTCCTTTGCGGCGGGTATCGCTTCGTTCCTCGCTGGTCTCGCCGACGCGCAGGTCGTCCCGATCTACGGGCGAAGCGCCGCTGACCTCGAAAGCCTCTGTTATCAGATCGAGCGTTCTATCCCGGGTGAAGGCCCGATGCGCCGCAGGATCGACGGGCCGAGCGGCATCGTCTCAAGGTTGCGCAAGCAGCCAGAGATCCCCGGTCGCTCGCCGCTGCGGCACAGGTTCATCGTCTGGCACGACCCGGACGAGATGATCGTGCGTGACGCGGCTCTCTTCGGCCGCGTCGCCGACGCGATCGCGGGCGTCGCTGCCGAGGCCGAGTACGCCAGCGACGATCTGCTCCTGATCACCAGAGCCGTGTACATCGGCGGTGCCCCGCTCCGCGAGTACGCAGACGATCAGTCTGGCCAGTTCAACCGCTGGCTGAGCGATACGACCGAGGAGCCTTTCTGGCGCGCTGTGACCGGCATCGAGCATCCGCCCGTGCTGGTGGGCCAGATCTCGGCGTTGCTCGAAGACCCGGAGTCCGTCGCGCACGAAGCGCTGATGGCCACGCTCGATGCTCTGGTCCTCTGACCGGGCTTGACCGGCCCTCCCGGGTCTGCTTTCCTTTCTTCCATGCGCATCATCGGCGGCCAACTGCGTCGCAAAAAACTGTTCAGCCCGAGCGAGAAGAGCCCGACGAGGCCCATCCCGGATCTGGCCAAGGAAGCTCTCTTCAATTTGTTGAGAGGTCACGTCGAGGGCCAGGACTGCTACGACGGGTTCGCCGGCAGCGGATCGATCGGGCTCGAGGCGATCAGCCGCGGCGCTCGGCGGTGCGTCTTCATCGAGCGCGACCGGGAGGTGCACAAGGTGCTCTCGCGGAACGTGGAGCATCTCGGGGTCGAGGACCGCGCCGAGGTCGTACGCGCAGACGCGCTCGGGCCCGGGGCGCTCTCGAGGTGTCCTAAGCCAGTGCACCTGATCTTCTTTGATCCGCCGTACCCGCTGATGACGGACCCGAAAACGTATCCGCGGGTGATGGCGCAGTTCGGCAGGCTCATCCAGAACCTCGACCCGGAGGGCTACGCGATGATCCGCACGCCCTGGCCTTTCAGACAGGTCGTCGGTGAAGAGCAACTCGAAGACGGTTCCATCAAGACGCACTACGAGTACCCGGATCTGAAGATCGACGGCGCACTGGGTCCGGAGACGCACGATTACGGCACCACGGCGCTGCACCTCTTTATGCGAGACGCCGGGCAGCAGGATTCCGCGGTAGAGTCGAGCGATGAGTGAGACGCCTCACTGGTCCGAGGGACTCAACGATGCCCAGCGCCGGGCGGTCGAGTTCGACGAGGGACCGGTGGCAGTCCTCGCGGGTCCGGGCACGGGCAAGACGCGCGTCATCACGCACAGGATCGCAAGGCTGATCCATCGCGACGGCGTGCGTCCCGAGACGATCGCCGCGATGACATTCACTGTCAAAGCCGCGGCTGAGATGAGGCACAGGCTCGGCGCACTCGTGGGCGATAACGCGGCGTCACGCGTACAAGCCGGCACGTTCCACGGACTGGGCCGACGAATCCTGATCCGTTTCGGGGACATGATCGGGCTTGCTGCGAACCACGATCTGATGGACTCGGTGCAGCAGATGAGGCTGCTCACACAAGCCGTGGGCGACGCGGCTTCTGATGGCGCCATCGGCGCAAAGCACCTCGCCGACGGCGGGCGTGAGGGCGTCGCGACAAGGGCGCTGGCGTGGATCGAACACCTGCGCAACTCGGCGTACTTCCCTGCAGATGCTCGCTCGCTCGCCGAGCGGTGGGGCGGGCTGATCGACCAGCGCGGCCCCGAGGGCGACTGGGACGAAGACAGGCTGGGCGCTGAGCGCGTTCGGTTCGCTGAGTTCAGCGCGTCGTGCGAGATCTACGAACGCTACGAGAGGCTCGCGCTCGAGCGGTCGATGCTCTCGTTCGACGATTTCATTCTGCTGCCCATACGGGTGCTGCGTCAGTCGGAGTCGGCGCGGGCGATCGTGCGGGACGAGCTTCGGCACTTGGTCGTTGACGAGTTCCAGGATGTCAACGGAGCGCAGCTTGCGTTCCTGAAAGAGCTCTCGCCTCCGACTGTGTCTCGTGATCTGTGTGTCGTGGGCGACGACGATCAGGCGATCTACGGCTTCCGGGGAAGCGACGACCGCGCGTTCCAGCACTTCACAGAGATCTGGACCGACGCAAGGACCGTCGCGCTGACAGAGAACTACCGCAGCTCATCAGCCGTGCTCGAAACGGCGCAGAAAGTCATCGAACGATCGCATGATCGGTTCGAACCAGAGAAACTCATCGAGGCGAGGCGGGAGTTTGAAGGTGGCGCACCCGAACGCGTCGAGGCGCTGCACGTCTCGACCGAAAGCGACTACGGCATGACGATCGGCGCGATGATCCTCGCCGACCGAGCCGAGCACCCTGAACGCCCGCTGTCGAGCTATGCGGTGATCGCAAGCTCACACAAGACGTGCGCCGAGATCGGGCGCGTGCTCGAGCTCGAAGGGATCGCGGTCGACGACTCGATGATCCGCAGAGACGAAGAGGACGCTGTTGTGCTCGACGTCAAGGCCTGGATCGAGGCGGTCGTGACGGGAACGGGCGTGTCGCTGACGAGATTGCTCGTCAGGCCCCCGGTCGCGATGGGCGCAGCAGACGCGATCAAGGTGCAGGACTCGTACGAGTCTCACACCAGACAAGCAAAGGTCGAAGAATCACGGCCTGTACCCATGCCCGAGTGGATCGCAGAGCGTAAAGACGAGCACCCTGCGCTCGGAAGGCTGTCCGAACTGCTCATCACGCTTCGCGAGTTGTCGGCCAAGCTGGATGCCGAGTCGATGATCAAGGAGATCATCGAACGCACTGGCGTCGCGCACCGCGAGTTGCCCCGCGGCGATATCGAGGCGGTCAAGATCGCGGCTCTCGTGCGCTTCCTGAAGTTTGCGCAGGATATGCAGCGCCGCCTCGATCCCCCAGGCGATCTGGCCGCGTTCTGGCGGTACTACAACGAGCTGACTGAAAGAGAACAGATCGCGGGCCCGGCGAGCTTCGACGACATCAACGGGCGCGACGATGCCGAGTTCGAGGGCGAAGGTGTCCGGCTGTTGACCGCGCACGGATCCAAGGGTCTTGAGTTCGACACCGTTTTCGTGCCCAAGATCGGTGCGCAGCAGGGGATGTTCGGGAACGTGCCGAGCGATGAACGCACGGAGCTGCCGCCCGAGCTTTCGAAGTACTTGGTCGATTCGCGTTCGTTCAAGGAACGCGCTCAGGACGAGGTGCGGAGACTGTTCTACGTCGCGTGCACACGCGCTGAGCGCCGGCTCATACTCATGAGCAAACGCGCCAAGGGCCAGAGCAAGTCGATGCACTTGTTCCAGGAACTCGCCTGGCGAGGGAAAGCGCCGCTCGGGCCGGATGACCGGGATGAACCGGTTGTGCTGCTCGAGGCCGAGGACGTGGTGCGAGACTCGATCGCCAGGGGTGCGACGATCAGCGGCGCCGATGCACTTGCTTCGGAGAGCGCCTCTCACGAGGCGAGGTCTCGGGTGATCGCTTCAGCGCAGCGCTCGGCGAGACGAGCCGCGGCTCAGGCGCTCGATCGCGCGGAAGAGGGCATCGACAACGAGCAGGCGCTCGATACATCGGGCGATGCGCTCATGACCTCGCTGCGCAGACTGGCGATCATCGAAGCGCTCAGCAGAGGCCCTCTTGAGGATGTCCCGGCTTGGCTCGCCGGTGATGATCTGTTCGCGGAAGAGTTCGCCGACCGCTTGTCTGCGGCGCGCGAAGATCGGGCGATCTCCGGTGATGTCGCGCCGATGAAGCCCCCGCTCAAACTGAGCTACTCGAAGATCAGCCAGTACGAGAGATGCCCCGGGTGTTTCTATCTGAAGTACGTGCTTGGGCTGAGCGAGCCCGCCAGCGGCGAGCAGATCGTGGGAACGGTTGCGCACACGGCGCTTGAGCGCTTCTACAGGCAATGGAGCGAGGCAGACGCAGAGGGTGGTGCGCTGCCGGGCACAGAGGACCTCGTCTCGATCGCGAAAGATGTGTTCGTTGCCGAGAGCCGGCGCGTGGGCGGGGTTGATCTATCGCAGTTCGAACAGATCGAGTCGCAGCTTCGTTCTGGGTACGAGCGCCTTCATGAAGAAGGCGCCGAGGTCATGATGATTGAAGAGAACGCGCCTTTCGCGTACGGACGTGACTCGGGTGACGACGAGCCGCATAGATTCGACGCGAAACTCGACCGGGTCGATCGAACGCCGGGCGGCGGGTTCAGGATCATCGATTACAAAACGGGCAAGGCGTGGAAGTCCCTCCTCGAACCCAAGAAGGATGACCTCCAGCTAGGCATCTACGCGCTAGCGCTGGCCGAGAAGCTCGAGATTGATGCCGACGAGCTCAACGGGTCGGCTGAGTACTGGGTGTTCTCTTCAGGCGTTCGCGGCGTGATCGACTTCGAGGAGTTGGACATCGCCAAAGTCCGCAAGAGGATCGACAAAGCGATCACGGGCATGCTCGCGGGCGACTTCGCGCCAAAGTCCAGCTGTGAGGGGCTCTGCCGCACGTTTCTGAAGCGTGATTGAGGCGGTTCTTATCGCATCCGTCGGGCTCGGCGCGGGTACGCTCATACGGAAATAGACCGTGCGTGGGCGTTGGGGAGTCCTCGCGCAGAAGGTGGAGTAGACACGAATGAAGCTTCGAATCGTATCAGGATTGCTCGCGTGCACAGGAATGACCGGCGCGCTGGCCGCCCAGCCCCTCGAGATGCGCGACGACGTCGTGACAGGAACCCTCGACAACGGGCTGACCTACATCGTCAAGGAACACGCCAACCCTCCAGGTCGTAGCGCGCTCTACCTGCATATCTCTTCGGGCTCTCTCAACGAGACCGACGAGATCCGCGGCATCAGCCACTTCCTCGAGCACATGGCGTTCAACGGCTCAGAGAACTTCGCGCCGGGCGAGCTGATCCCGTTCTTCGAGTCGATCGGACTCACGTTCGGCAGGCACCAGAACGCCTTCACCAGCTTCGATCAGACAACCTACATCCTCGAACTGCCCGACGCAGAGACGGACACGATCGACAAGGCGATGCTCTTCTTCAGCGACGTCGCGTTCGGCCTGAGCCTGCTCGAGGATGAGATCGAGGAAGAGCGGGGCGTGATCCTCGAAGAGAAACGCACCCGCCTTGGCCCGCAGCAGCGCGTGCAGGAAGAATTCTTCAAGCAGATCGCGCCGGGGTCGACGTTCGGCGAGCGGCTGCCCATCGGTGTGGAAGAGACGATCAACGGCGTGCAGCGCGAGGACTTTGCGCAGTACGTCGACACATGGTACGTCCCGAGCAACATGACACTGATCGTCGTTGCCGACGCGGACTCGGACGTGGTCGTCGAACAGATCGAAGACCACTTCGATCGTGGCGAGTTCGTCGAGCGCCCCGAGGATCTGGACATCAACCTGACCCCCTACGACACGATGCGGGCAGTTGTGATCACCGATCCCGAGCTCACAGAATCGGCTGTACAGATCGTCAGCATCCGCGACCCGCTTCCCCCCGTCACGACGAAGGAGCGGATGCGCGAGAGCCTGATCGAGAGCCTCGCCTCGAGCGTTTTTAACCGAAGGCTCCGAAGCAAGATCAACGAGGGCGAGATGAACATGCTCTCGGGCTCGGCGTTCATGTCCGACCTCTTCGGCGCCGTCCGCGTGAGTATGCTCAGCGCCGACGGCAGGCCCGACCAGTGGGGCGACCTGCTCGAAGAATCCGCACGCGAACTCCGACGGGCACGCCTGCACGGGTTCTCGAGCCGGGAGATCGACGACGCGCGCAAGGCGGTCATCGCGCTCGCAGAGCGTTCGGCAGAATCCGAGGCGACACTGCCCGCGCGTGCGATCCTTGGTTCCATCAACAGCGATGTGGCGGGCGGCGCGACCGTGCTCTCGGCACAACAGATCCTTGAACTCACACAGGAACTGATCCCCTCGATCACAGAAGAAGAGGTCAGCGAACGCTTCGGGGAGCTTTACGACGACGAAAACGTCACGGTCTTCCTGACCGCGCCGGATTCGATCGACGTGCCGAGCGATGAAGAGCTGCTGGCGATGTCGCGCGATGCTCTTTCCGTGACGCCCGATGCCGATGTTGAGAGCGAGCGCCCGACCGAGCTTTTGGCTGAGCTGCCCGCGCCGGGCAAGGTCGTTGAGATCACCAAGCACGAGTCAACCGATGTGTTGTCCGCGTGGCTTGACAACGGCGTCCGCGTCCACCACCGCGAGATGGACTACCGCAAGGACAGCGCTTC
>WUAK01000122.1 GCA_009827205.1 Phycisphaeraceae bacterium
GAGCGGCGAGCTGATCCGCTTGATGGTCGCGTACTTGCTGACCTGTTGGTGAACGTCGGCGCCGGTGTCCACGTAGCTGACGACCGCGCCGGCGTTGGCCGAGAAGTTGAGCGAGTCCTCCGCGTACACGCTGGCGTTGCCTCCGCCCGAGACGCTCATCTTGGTCGAATCGGTCTGCAGCTCATCGGCATCGAGCACGCCGCCGCCCGAGACGGTTGCCTTGTGTGAGTCGGCGTTGCCGGTCAGCGTGACGCGGGCTCCGCCGTTGACAATCGTCACGATCTCGTCGGCGTCCACGTTGGTGAGCCTGACGGAGCCGCCGCCGTTGCAGCGGATCTCGATCCGGTCGGCGCTGATCCCGTCGCGGTTGATGTTGTTGTTCCAGTTCGCGTTGATGCGCACAACGCCCGGCCTCTGGCTGTCGTTGTCGCTCAGCTGATCGCCGCCCGTGACGATCACGCTGTCGATGACGTGCACGACGCCGTTGGACGCACCGATATCGTTCAGGATTACGCCGGCGCCGCCGATGGTCAGACTACCGTTCTCGATGGAGATTGGCAGGCTCGTGCCTCTGAGCGTCTCGACCGAGTCGCGCCCGGCGAGGTCGCGTGCGTTGAGCGAGCCCTTGATGACGTGATCCTTCAGGATGCCGATCAGCTGGTCGCGGTTCTTCTCTTTCAGAAGCGACTTGAGCGTGCCGCTGGGCAGATCGCCGAACGCGTCGTTCGTCGGGGCGAGCACGGTCAGCAGCGTCTCGCCGCCCAGCGAATCGGCGAGCCCCGCGGCTTTCACAGCCGCGACGAGCGTCGTAAAGCGCTCGTCGTTCGATGCGATGTCCACGATCGTGTTGCCGTCTTCGGGCGGGAGCAGAACGCCGTCGATGACCTGGATGATCCCGTTGCTGCAGCGGATGTTCCGGTTGACGATTTTGTTCCCGTTGACGAAGACGGTGCTGCCCTCGCGGTCGAACTCGATGTCGTCGCCGTTGAGTGCCTCGGCGCTGCGGAGCGGATGGCTCGGCGGGTGCTGCGGCGCGCTCAGCTCGAAGTCGAGCACGTGGTAGGTCAGGATCTCACGGAGCGTGTCGCGGTTCTCGGGCTTGCGGAGCTCGTCGAGCGTGCCCTTGGGCAGTTCCGCGAACGCGTCGTCGGTCGGGGCGAACACGGTGAACGTGCCGTTGTCCAGCGCGTCCTCGAGGTCGGCGGTCACGAGCAGGCTTACGAGTGTGTCAAAGTTGCCGTTGGCGGCAGCCGTCTCGAGGATATCGCTCTGTGCGAGCGCACCGGTGGCGCCCGCGGCCGCCAGGGCAGCCGTGATCAAACGTCGCATGTCATTGTCCTTTCGGGAGTGTCTGAGCTGGCCAGCATGGGCCGCACACCCGGTTTCGATTTCACGCGCACGCCGGATTCACCAGCAGTGCACAGCAAAACCAAATGACTCGGTCTTTCAGGAACAAGTGAAAGAACCCGGGCCATATGAATCTGAATTGTCGCCGACGTCGAGAGGCCGTTATCCAGCTCGTTATCCGGTCAGTAGCACATCACGTTTGGTGCTCAAAGACGAATATTCGGTGCCTCGTCAGAACGCCACCCCGAGCCCTGCGCTGTACCCGACGAGGTCTTCGCCAACAAAGACTCCAGCGTTGATCGAAACGGTTGTGCCGAGCACCGCGTTCGGCATCTCGAGCCCGCCGCCTACCTCGTAATAGTCCTCCGCATCGAATAGGTCGCCCTCGATGAAGTGTTTGCCGCCGACAGTCGCTCGCCAGTTGACTCTTCGCTCAAACAGTTGCCACCCCGTCGGCCCGACAATATCGGCGCGGAGCGTGATCGTTTGCGCCCTCGTCGAGAAGTCCTGCACCGGGTCGTCTTCCTCGATCGACTCAGTCCAGCGCAGGTCGTACCGACCGACGAGCGAGAACTCGTGACGATCTGTGAGATCGCGGTCCCACTCGGCGCGGAGCGCGGTCCCGTAACTGAGGGCCGTCGAATCCCAGTTGAACGCGATCCCGTCGGCAATCGCGGCGGTCAGCGCCGAGCCGGGGCCTTCGTAGTCCGTGTCGTTCTCAAGACGTGCGATGCCGACGTTCGCGATGGGTGTGAGCGTGACCTCCTCGTGCACTTCGAACTCGATGCCCGCGCCCGCGATCCCGCCGAACGTGATCCAGTCCGTATCCACAGATGTCGCGACCATCGGCAGGGCGCCCTCATAGATGTCGTCCGATTCCTGACTGGCTTTCGCGTACCCGATCGCGCCCTCAAGATACAGCTTCGGCGCGTCTTCGCCTGCCACGGCATAGCTCCGCTGTGCTGGCAGCGAGAACGACCTGATCTCCGTGTCCTCTTCGTCGTCGAGGAAGAGGACCGACCCGCCGAACTCAATTTCATCCGAGACGAGCACGAGACCAACCAGACCCTTCGCGAAGTGCGTGCCCCGCAAGCTTTCTCGTAGCTCGTCGCGGATATCGTCGATCGTCTGCGCAGCGCCCGAAACCGCAGACAAAAGAAATCCGGCGGCACACAAATGCATGACTTTCATGTCGAGAGTGTACAGCCGCGTCTTGCTGTGCAATTCACGCTCAGCAGAATTCGATTATTCAGCAGATTCGCGTCTCCGGTACTCGGTCGTCAGCACGCCATCGAAGCCCCAGTTCTCGTCGCCGACCTCGTCGATCACGATGTGCGTGGTCTTTGGGTCTTTGTCCAGAACGCGCACGAGCGTGTCCGTGAACTCGCGCACGATCTGTGCTTTCTGTTCAGCGGTTGGAGTGCCGGTGATCTTGAGATTGATGAAAGGCATTGGAGTTACCTGTCCAGCTCTGCCGCCACCACATTGATCGAACCGAGCACCGCCACGATATCCGCCAGCATGTGCCCCTCGATCATCTTGCTCATCGTCGAGTAGTTGATGAAGCTCGGCGGGCGGGTCTTGACGCGCCAGGGGCGGTTGCCGCCGTCGCTGACGATGTAGTACCCGAACTCGCCGTTGGAGGTCTCGTTGCAGCCGTAGCACTCGGCGACCGGGGGCTTCCAGCCGCGGTTGCTCATGACCAGCTCGAAGTGCTGGATGAGGCCCTCGATCGAGCCGTAGACGTCTTCCTTGGGCGGCTTGGTCATCTTCGAGTCGGCGAACGCGTTGACGGATCCGCCCGGGATGTTGTCGATCAACTGGTTGATGATCGAGCGCGCCTGCTTGATCTCCTCGATGCGGACGAGGAAGCGGTTGTACACGTCGCCGTCGCTTGCCAGTGGCACCGAGAACTTCACAGCCTCGGCGCCCTGGTAGTCCCAGTTGTCCTCGTAGCACAGGTAGGGCTCGTCCTTGCGGATGTCGCGCCGCACGCCCGACGCCCGGGCCAGCGGCCCGGAGAGCGACCAGTTGATCGCGTCTTCCTTGCTGATGACGCCCACGCCCTGCGTGCGGTCCATGAAGATCCGGTTCCGCTCGACGAGCTTCTCGAGGTCGCTGATCGCGCTGGTCAGGTCGTCGTTGATGAACTCCTTGACCATCAGCTTGAACGTGTCCTCGTCGGGCAGGTCCTGCATGAGACCGCCGACGCGCGTCCAGTCCGGGTGGAAGCGCTGGCCCGCGATGTAATCGCAGATGTCGTAGATCTTCTCGCGGGGGTTGAAGGCGTACAGGAAGCCCGTGAACGCGCCGAGGTCGAGAGCCGCGGCACCCACGCAGAGCAGGTGATCCTGCACGCGTGCGAGCTCGGCCATGATCGTGCGGAGCACCTTGGCGCGAGGGGTGATGTCGATTCCAAAGAGCTTTTCTACCGCGTGGTGCCAGGCGATGTTGTTCGAGAGCGGGCTGAGGTAGTTGGTCCGGCTCGTGATCGTGACGTACTGGTTGTAGTCGAGGACCTCGGCGACCTTCTCAAAGCCTGAGTGCAGGTAGCCGATGTGCGGCGTGCAGCGTGCGACCCGCTCGCCGTCGAGTTGGAGCACCAGCCTGAGCGTGGTGTGCGTCGCCGGGTGCTGGGGCCCGAAGTTCAGCGTCCACCGGTCCCCCGTGTCGACCATCTGATCGACATAGGGCGTGGTCTCGGCGTCGACATCCAGTCCTTCGTCGGGCTTGAGCGTGTACGGCATGGGTCCTGCTCCTTCGGTTGGGAGTGTAGGGGGGGATAGCGGGCCGGTGCATCTCGCCGGTTCGGCTCTCATTGGTCGCTCTGTGGGTTCTGCCGGCCTGTTATCGGGAGTGGAGAAGGTGCCATTCTCACTTGATGACGCGAGACAAGCACATCCGATGCTATCGTTCAGTTCACGAACAGGTGGTCGTTAAAGCGTGCTATGAAGGTCTGCATCGTTTCCAGAGAGTTCACGCCGTACTTCGGCGCCGGGATCGGCACATATGCCGCCAACTGGGCCCGCGCGCTGACCGATGCCGGGCACGATGTCCACGTCCTCACCCGAAACCACGAGGGCGTCCTCGAGCGGGGCGGCAGCGACTACCCGGGCGTCACCTTCCACGTCATCGACCCCGCCGACGGCCCGCCGAGGCTCGACCACAACTACCCCTACGCCCGGCACAGCCTCGCGGTCCTCAAGAGCGTCCGGAGGCTCCACGATCGGCACGGCTTCGACGTCATCGAATACCCCGACTACTGGGCCGAGGGGCACGCGCTCAGCCAGGCCAAGCGCACCACCAGCGAGTTCGACAGCGTCACGCTCGTCTGCCGACTCCATACGAGCTCCGCTCTGTGCCGAGAACTCGACGACGACGCGACGTACCCGCACTACGCGGCGTACCTCGACATCATGGAGCACGAGTCGATCGCGCACGCCGACCTGGTGCTCAGCCCGTCGACCGACCTGCTCGAGATCACCGGCGCGTTCATGCAGCGGCACGACCTGGGCAAGATCAAGTCGGGCACCGTGCTGCGTTACCCGTTCGATCTCGATTCGGTCAGCGATTTGCGATCGGCGAGCAGCGAAGAGACCGGTTCAAGCGCCAATACGGTGCTCTACTTCGGGCGCATGGAACGGCGCAAAGGCGTGGACATCCTCGCGATCGCCGGACAGAAGCTCCTCGAACGGGGCATCGACGCCCGGTTCGCTTTCGTCGGGGGCGACACGGGTTCTGGGCCGTTCGGCAGGTCGATGCGGAAGCACACCAGGAAGCTCGTCGACTCGAAGTGGACAGGTCATTTCGAATTCAGACCTCCTGTGTCACGAGCGGAGCTAGGCCCGCTGATCGACTCAGCCGCAGTCTGCTGCTTCCCGGCTCGATGGGACAACTTCCCCAACGCACTGCTCGAAGCCATGGCGCTCGGCTCACCGATCGTCAGTGCCAACTCGGGCGGCCCGGGCGAGATTGTCGTCCACGAAGAGTCGGGCCTGCTCTGCGAGGCCGAAGACCCCGACGCGCTCGCGGATGCGTTGGAACGAGCGCTTACCGACGAAGCTCTACGGGAGGCAATCGCGTCAAACGCGAAGCAGCGCATAGCTGATCTTTGCAAGCCCGGGGATGTTGTCGCCGAGTTCGAGCGTCTTGTGAGCGCCGTGCCGGCACGCGAATCGGTTGTGTCGCAAGCAGAGTCGTCGGACGAGAGGCCCTTGGTGTCTGTGGTGGTCCCGCACTACAACCTCGCCGAATTTTTGCCCGAGACGCTCGCCTCGATCGGGCGTCAGACGTTCAAGTCGATCGAGATTATCGTTGTCGATGATGGTTCCACAGATCCCGACTCGATCGCGCTCATCGACAATATCGAGCGAGAAGGTGTTCGTGTGGTTCGCCAGCCCAACACGGGTTTGTCGGGTGCACGAAACGCGGGGCTCAAAGCAGCGCGAGGCGAGTATGTGCTGCCTATCGATGCCGACGACATCCTGAGCCCGACATTTGTCGAGAAAGCGGTCGCCGTGATGCGGCGCGAACCCGAGCTCGCCTACGTGTCAGCGCTTGTTGGCTACTTCCGCCAGTCGCCGTCGCGCCACTTCGGCGGATGGGTGCCAGTTGGTCTGCACAGGGATCTGCTGCCCATCCATAACTGCGGCGGCTGCTGCATGGCGCTCTTCCGCCGAGATGCGCTCAACCAGATCGGCGGCTACTCAAGAGAGCTGACCTCCTACGAGGACTGGGACGTCTACTGCTCGCTCGCCGAGCGAGGGCTTCACGGCGCGATCATCCCCGACTTCATGCTCCACTACCGCATCAGGTCAGACTCGCTTCTTCGAACAGAAGTGGAGACCCGAAGGCAACATCTACACGCCCGCGTGCTCGCGATGCACCCGGATCTGGCGCGAGACCACACCCGTGTGCAGCGGACGATGCTCAGCGAGCAGATGGAAGCGGGTAACCTCGAGCGGCAGGGCCTTCGTTACCGTGTGGCGGACAAGCTCAACGAGGCGATCAAGGGCTCACCCGTGCACGGGCTGGTCAAAGGGCTCGCAGAGCGCACCATCGAAGCCAAACGGCGAACGAAGAACCGAGCCGATCTCTGATCACCCGCCGAGCAGCTTGCGGGCCGTGCCCATGACGCGGGATTTGATTGTGTCCGTCTGGCCCTCGAACGCCGGGGCCAATCGGTTGGCGCGCCCGACCGGGAGTCCGGGCTCACCCAAGACGATCGATGGATCCATCATCGCGTGGACGTCCGCGTCAACAGGATTGCCGCCCGGTTCTGCCGCATCCAGCACACACTCGGGCACAACAGCACCCTCGCCGCCCATCGCACAGATCGCAGCCAGCAGCTTCCATCCGTCTTTGTGCACGCTCGGATCATCGCCAAGCATCTGCGCAATCTCTGGTTTCTCCAGCCAGGACTTACGGACAACGACGGGCCCCACCTCACGCGGCCCGGCGAGCAACCCCGCGTAGCTGGGAGTGCCGTGCGCGATGATGCGTTTGCCCGCGCGAGGCCAACCGATCGCGAACGCGCTGCCCGAGTTCGTCACCGCATCACAGAGTTTGTGCAGATCGTCGTTCGGCGCGCCGTTGGTGTTGAGCGCGGCGCACTCTGCATCGCTCAGGATATCCCGCCAGTGTTCGATGCCGTCCGCGTGCTCGGTCCGTGACATGATGATCTTGGTGACGTTGCACAGATCCTTCACGCGGTCGACGGCGCGCTCACCGATCGTGTTCCGGTCCACGAGGCGCATGTCGATGGCGCGCTTGAGTGTGATCGCGAGCGACTCGCAGTTCCCCGATTCGAAAAGGAACCCGCTGACGCCGTCCTCGATCAGCTCGGCTGCACCACCCACATCCGAGGCGACCACGACCCGGCCCGCGGCCATCGCTTCGACGCACGTGTAAGGGAAGTTGTCCTCGGGTGAGGGCACCACAACAACGCTCGCCTCATCCTGCAGAGCACGCACGCTCTCGGGCGACATCCTGCCGTGCTCAACAACTGTCAGCGACGCCTCGCGTGGCATCTCGCTGAGCAGTCTCTCACCGATCGGGACGCCCGATCGCTCGTCCGGTGTGTCCTGCCCGACGAGGTGCAGGCGGACGCCCTCTGGCTTGAGCTTCGACCATGCCCTGCAGAGCGTGTCGATGCCCTTGCGGTACTCATGCCGACCGACGAAAAGCACGCCGCCCTCTTCGTCCGTGTGGTCTGATTTCACGGGCGCGGGCAGCGGGTTGCGTATCACCTCCGCCTTGATCCCCCAGTTGTCGCGCACCCATCGAGCCATGTACTCGCTGGGGGTGATCACGGCATCGGACCACTGGGCCTGCTCCCGTTCCATGCGCTGGAGTTCGTGCATCTGGCGCCCGGGCTCGCATCGTCGGTTGTGCTGCTCGATCCACGCGCTCGGGGAGTGGACGTTCGTGATCATGCGCACAGCACCATACGCGCACAGGTTCCTCCGTCTGTTGAGGGCAAACCAGCCTGCAGCCCCCGTGTCGGCGAACTCAACAAGATCGACATCGTGCCTGCCGATGATGTCGGGAAGCACGTCGGCGACCTGCATCGCGAACACTGAGTGAGGTCCGAGTGCGCTCCAGGCGGCTTCGGTTGTAGGCGTCCTTGCGTTCGGGTGGGGCGCTGACCAATCGTCGCCTTCAACCAAGGGCAAACGAACGACAACAGCACCCTCTTCAACATCTTCTGTGCGCAAGCCGTCGCCAACGGTGATCACGACCGGCTTTTTCCCGGCTGCGACGAGCGACTGGGTGATCGCGCGGGTGTACGTCCCGATGCCGCCGCCGGAGAAGGGCGGGAACTCTCTGCTCACAATGCACCAGCTCATCGCCCGCCGCTCCAATCGTTCCAGAGCTCG
>WUAK01000123.1 GCA_009827205.1 Phycisphaeraceae bacterium
CCTGCACACCAACAGACTTCACAGCCTGGATCAGCAACTTCAACGCCGGCTGCTAAGGCAACCGCTCGGGGCCCTATCCTCAGCGCATGAGCCACGACTTCACGCCGCCTCACCTCCGCACGCAGCAAGCCGACACCTCACGCACCGACCTCGCCGGCAAACGGATTGTCGTGACCGGGGGCTCGGGCTTTCTGGGGAGCGTGGTTGTCAACAAGCTCCGCGAGCGTGGTGCCTCTGACATCGTCGTCCCACGCAGCGCGGACTACGACCTGACGTCCGAGGACGCATGCAAACGCCTCTTTGACGACGCCAGGCCCGACATCGTCCTGCACCTGGCAGCGGAGGTCGGAGGCATCGGCGCTAACCGTGACAACCCCGGACGCTACTTCTTCGCAAACATGTCGATGGCCATGCATCTCATCGAGCAGGCGCGCATCAACAACCTCGAGAAGTTCGTCCAGGTCGGGACGATCTGCGCGTATCCCAAAGACACACCCGTGCCCTTCACCGAGGAGAACCTCTGGGAGGGCTACCCAGAGGAAACCAACGCTCCCTACGGCATAGCCAAGAAAGCCGCGATGACCATGCTCGATGCGTACAGGATGCAATACGGCCTCCGTTCCTCGTACGTCCTGCCCGTCAATCTCTACGGCCCCAACGACAACTTCAACCTCCACTCTTCACATGTCATCCCCGCGCTCATCCGAAAGTGTGTCGAAGCAGTCGACACGGGCGCCGACTCGATCGGGGTCTGGGGCACCGGCAGCGCCAGCCGCGAGTTCCTCTATGTCGACGACGCGGCAGAAGGCATCGTCCGCGCCGCCGAAACCATGAACGAACCAATCCCAATAAATCTTGGGGCGAGCTTCGAGGTCAAGATCAAAGACCTCGTCGAGCTCATCGCAAGGCTGACAGGCTTCGCGCCCTCCGCATCGGATCTGCAGAACAAGATCAGATGGGACAGCACCAAACCCGACGGCCAGCCCCGCCGATGCCTCGACACCACCAGAGCCAAGAACCTGCTCGGCTGGCAGGCAGAAGTCGGCTTCGAAGAAGGCCTGTCGCGGACAATCGAGTGGTTCCGCGAACACCGGGATAACCCAAAGGCACGAATGTAGTCAGGAAACCCCGCCGACCGGTCTCCCAATCGGCGGGCGCAGGGAACCAACGCTCACTCGCTCTCTCTCTTCCCACGGCTCGTCGCTGCGTGCCGTCGCCGACTCGCAAAGAGCCCCGCAGCGAGCACGGTCGTCCCACTAACCTCCCCAAACTCCTCCTCCGATGACACGATCAAACCCTCAGCGATCCGCGTCACCGTGCGCAGCCCCACCTCGAGCGTTTCCTGATACGAAAAACGACCGGTCCCCGTCCGCCGATTGATGACGAGCGAGAAGCTCACATCGTCGAACACATCCGCGATCACGATCTCCTCGTCGGTCACCGTGACGCCCGTGATCACATCCTCCAGCACGATCCCAAAGGGCGGCTCTTCGTCCTCGCCTTCGGGCTGCGCGATGACCGAGAACGACGCAATCCCGCTGGCCTCGTCGATCGAGAGCTCACCCTCAAAGTCGACAGGCAGTTCGACGCCGGGCGTGAGCACTTCATCACCCAAGCCTCCAAACCGGACGTGCGCGAGATTCACACCCCCCGTGACCCGGCCCGAGATCCTCGCCGTGATCGTGGTTGGCTCGTGTTTCGCAGGCATCGCGCAGCGGCCAAGCGTCACGACCGAGCTCGGCTCGGTTACCCAGCCCATGATCTCGGGCTTGATCACGTCGCCCTCTTCCTGCGTTGCCAACACGAACGGCCCACCGTCTACACGTAGAAGTCTCATTTCGCGACCTTTCACTCGCTACCAGAATCACTGCGCACACCGACCGCGCCGCGGCCAGCATCGCCGTATGGACACAAAAAAAGCCGTCACTCCTGTGACGGCTCCTCATCAAGCTGGATGACTGGCTCTCTCCTTAAGCCCGATCACCCCACGCAGAGTCGCCGCCCGCTGCACACATAAGGTGCATCACGCACATGCAAACCCTGGCTTTCGTGGTAATCGATGTCATCGCGTCAATATATGCACGCGATCCGATTCGGTTCCACGATTGACGATGAATAAATGAAACGCGCCGTGCATACAGCATCACCTCAGTAGTCTTGCAACTCAACACCCCCACTCAGCGGCAACCGAGCGAGGGCTTTGGGCTAACCCTTGACGTCACTCATCGACGCACCGAAGTTGATGTGGAACGGCTGACCCTCCATCACGATCGCGGGCACCGATTGCACGCCGTCCTTCTCAGCATCGGCAATCCGGTCCCTCGACTCACCGAGATGGACATACTCGACCTCGTACTCCCCGCCGTCGATCGCCCTGGCGACCGATTGCTCCGCCTCGACACACACCGGGCAACCCGCGTGGTAGAACACTGCCTTCTTCATGATCATTCCTTTCCGAGCGCAACACGCACTCATAACGAAACCACCAACGCAATGCCCTGGACGCACAATTCCACCTACTCCCCACACCTACCACTTTGTGCCTAACGCGCATTTCGCACGCCCACCGCCCGAGGTCAAGAATGACCCATGACGACACAGCCCGATCGAGCCGAGGCCTACCACCGGGTGACCGACGTGATCCGCTGCAAGTGGACACTCGCGGTGCTCAATCACCTCACAAGAGGCCCCGCCCGACCGAGCGAAATCCAGCGCGCCCTGCCGGGACTCACCTCAAAGGTCCTGAGCGAGAGACTCCGCAAGCTCGAGCAGTTCGGGCTGGTCGACCGGAAGGCCTTCGCGGAAGTCCCGCCCCGCGTGGAGTACACCCTCAACGAGCGCGGCAAGTCGCTCGCGTCTCTGGCCAGAGAGGTCAACGTATTCGTCGATCAATGGGTCGAGAGCGAATCGCGGTCCGAGTGAGCCTTCCCTACGCGGCTAATCCCCGGAACAAGGCCAAAAAATGCCCATTCGATGACCTGTCGGCTAGGCCTTGCTCCATAGACTCACCGGTCCGGGTTTATCCGCCGAAGGAAGGCATGCCCGGGCATCGATATGACCCCAGAAAAGGTCCGGATAACGCCGGACACCCGACCAGAGGAGAAGCGGGATGCGTGTACTCGTCACAGGAAGCAGCGGCCTGATCGGCTCCGAAGCCGTCACCTTCTTCGACAATATGGGTTTCGAAGTCTCCGGCATCGACAACAACATGCGCGCCACCTTCTTCGGCCCCAAGGGCGACACGCTCGACAACCTCGCACGCCTCGAAGCGCAATGCAAAAACTTCACCAGCTACAACCAGGACATCCGCGATCGCAAGGGCATCGAGGAGATCTTCAAAAAGCTCAACCCCGAGCTCATCATCCATGCCGCGGCACAGCCGAGCCACGACCTCGCAGCGACCATGCCGTTCGAAGACTTCGACGTCAACGCCGTCGGCACACTGAACCTGCTTGAGGCAACACGCCGCGTTTGCCCGGAAGCAGTCTTCATCCACGTCTCAACCAACAAGGTCTACGGCGACGCACCCAACCACCTCAACCTCGTCGAGAAAGAGACGCGCTGGGACTACGCCGACGCCGAGTACGAGCACGGCATCGCCGAGACCATGTCCATCGACCAGTGCAAGCACTCGCTCTTTGGCGCTTCCAAAGCCGCCGGCGACATCATCGCGCAGGAGTACGGCAAGTACGACGGCATCGAACTCAAGACCGGCATCTTCCGCGGAGGCTGCCTCACCGGACCGCAGCACGCCGGTGTGGAACTCCACGGCTTCCTCAACTACCTCGTCAAGGTCGCTCTCGAAGAAGGCCCCTACACCATCTTCGGATACAAGGGCAAGCAGGTCCGCGACCAGATCCACTGCCACGACGTCATCAACGCCTTCTGGAACTTCGCGCAGAACCCCCGCCCGGGCGAGGTCTACAACCTCGGCGGAGGCAAGGGCAACGCCGCGAGCCTCACCGAGTGCGTCAGCATGATCGAGGAGCGCACAGGCAAGAAGCCCAACCTCACCTACTCAGACACCAACAGGATCGGTGACCACATCTGCTACTACTCCGACCTGCGCAAGCTCAAAGAGCACTACCCCGACTGGGATCTGACCTACAGCCTCGACCGGATCGTCGACGAGATGATCGAGGTCGTCAGCAACCTCGCAAAGAGCTGATCAGGCTGGATCTCGCAAAACGGGGGACGACCGCGACGTGCGCATCACCATCATCAACCAGTTCTACACGCCCGACATCTCCCCGACCGCGCACCTATCCGCGTCGCTCGCCGAGCACCTGGCGAAGAAGGGGCACGACGTCACCGTCGTCACCAGTTGGGGCGGCTACTCCGAGGACGCTCGTGCGCAAAAAGGCGCGACCGAACGCGAGAACGGCGTCCGAGTCAAACGCATCTGGACACCCAAGCTCGGCAAGAGCTCGCACATCCGGCGCATCATCGACTACGCCTGCTTCTACGCGGGCACCTACATCTCCATGCTCCTGCTCAAACGCCAGGATGTCGTGATCAGTCTCACAACTCCGCCGCTCATCGCGTGGGCTGCCATCATCCACAAGTGGTTCAAGCGCAAGACCAAGATCATCCTCTGGAACATGGACTGCTACCCCGAACTCCCCGAGCGCGCCGGCGTGTTCAAAATGGAGGGATTTGTGAGCAAGGTCCTCCAGTTCCTCAACAGAGGACTATTCAAGAGACTCGATCACCTCGTGTGCCTCGACACAGCGATGGTCGACCTGCTGATGAGCAGGTACAAGCCCAAGAAACGCGAGCTGCCCATCTCGATCATCCCCAACTGGGAGGACGCCGACTTCTTCCCCGCTGACGCAAAGCACGAGCCCTGGGAAGGCATCGACCGGCTCGGGCTCACCGGCAAGTTCACGGTCGTCTACCTGGGCAACATGGGCTACGGCCACGATTTCGCGACGATGCTCGATGCCGCCGAGATCCTCAAGGACAACGACGACATCCGCTTCCTCTTCATCGGTGGCGGCAAGCGCAAGGACCCCACCGCGCAGGAAGCCGAACGCAGAGGTCTGACGAACGTCATCGTCCACAGCTACGTCGACAAGTCCGAGACCCCAAACGTGATGGCCGGCGCCACCTGCGCCCTCATCACGCTCCGAGACGACATGCTGGGCGTCATGAGCCCGTCCAAGATGCACGCCAACCTCGCGATGAGGCTCCCGGTCCTTTACGTGGGCCCCGAGGGATGCAACGTGGACGACGCCATCAAACGCTTCGGGTGCGGGTCGAGCATCCGGATCGGTGATGTCGAGGGCCTCGTGAACCAGATCCGCACGCTCGCCGAGAACAAGGACAAGCTGGAAGCCGCCCGCGAGTCGGCAAGGCGTGCATTCGACGAGTCCTACAACGACCAGAGCGCCCACGCGCGCTTCGACGAGGTCCTCGAACAAGTCTCCGGAGCCTGATCCGACCCATTCATTCCCGGTGTTTCTGCCCTTGAAACGACCCCGAAAGAGGCGAGCCCCGTACGACCAGGGCCGAAGACCGCTAGCTGTAAATGCCCCCGCGACCTAGGCTTGTCAGACCAGTGCCGAGAGCCCCTCGGCAATCGCCGCATCCGCCTCACGAGCCCCCCAGAGCCGCCCGATCTGCTTCTAGTCATGACTACAGCACCGACCGACCAAACGTCCGAGAACCCCGCCAAGAGCCCCGCTCAGCAAGCCGCCCCGAGCGGCAAGACATGGCTTGCGCCAGATCAACTCCCTGAGTCCGAGCGCATCAAACTTGAGTCCATCAACACCACGCCGCCCGGCAGGCACCTGACCAAATACGTCTTCATCCAGAACGACCCGTTCTACCTCCCGAAGGTCCTCGACAAGTACCTCCGCGAGCACGCCGAGACCACAGCGGGCATCAACGTGCAGTCAGTTGCGCAGGGCAAGCGAACAGTCTTCGAGACCGCGATGGACCTGCTCAAGATGTACGGCTCGTGGTACTTCCAGTGGAAGTTCAGAAAGTACATCGTCAAAAAGATCCAGGCCAAGCTCGTCAACGACATCATGGGATCAACACGCGTGTGCCACTCCGTGTACGCCGTGGCAAAGAAGTACGGCGTCAAAGTCGACGAGATCCCCGATGTCAACTCCGAGGAGTTCCGCTCGATGCTCCGTGACAGAGGCGTCGAGTTCATCGTTTCGATCAGCGGCACGCAGCTCTACCGCAAACAGCTCCGCGAGCAGACGCCCTACGGCATCGTCAACTGCCACGGCGCACTTCTCCCGCTCTACCGAGGACTCATGCCCAGCTTCTGGACACTCGCCAACGACGAGAAGCGAGGCGGGTCGAGCGTCCACTACGTCGACCGCAAGCTCGACAACGGCCCCATAATCGTCCAGCGCGACTACGGCATCTGGCCCCACGACACGCTCGAGGATGTCATGGCCCGCTCGAAGGACCTCGCCGCGGAGGCCATCCTCGAGTGCATCCACAAGGTCGAGTTCGGCCCGATGACGCTCCTGCCAAACCCCGAGGAAGAGCAGTCACACTTCTCGATGCCGACCAAGGACGACGTGCAGCGCTTCAAGAAGAACGGGCACAGGTTCTTCTGATGGTCGCGCCGGCCAGCGAGACAACACACGCCCTCAGCTTCGACATCGAAGACTGGTTTCACATCGTCGAGGTCGCCGCGGTCGAGAACCCCGACGAATGGCCAAGGCTCCACGAGCAGTTCTCAGTCATTGAAAAGTACACCGACCTGATCCTCAAGATCTGCGCCGACGCTGACACGCGCGCGACGTTCTTCATGCTGGGCTGGGTCGCCGAGCGCCACCCGGAACTCGTCAGGCGGATCGCCGACGCGGGCCACGAACTGGCGACTCACTCGTACTGGCACCGCAAGGTGTACGAACTCGACGCCGAGACATTCCGCGAAGACATCCAGCGTTCGATCGACGTCATCACCGCCGCAGCCCCTGGTACCGAGATTCGAGGCTTCCGCGCACCATCGTTCTCGATCAAGGAGGGCACCGAGTGGGCGTTCGACGTTCTGCTCGATCTGGGCATCACATACGACGCGAGCCTCTTCCCCGGAGCCCGCGGGCACGGCGGGTACGCCTGCAAGCCAGGCGCACACATCATCGATGCTCCGTCCGGCAGGACCATCCCCGAGCTGCCCATGAGCCTCGCCCCGGTCGGGTTCGGCCCGCTCAAAAAACGCATGTGCTACTCGGGCGGCGGCTACCTCCGCTTCCTCTCAGAGCGCCTGATCCACCAGGGCGTCAGGGCTGAGCTGGCAGCGGACAGGCCGACCGTGATCTATCTTCACCCACGCGACTTTGCGCCGGATGTGCCGAGGGTCAAGATGCCGCCACACCGGGCGTTCAAGTGCTACGTGGGGATGGCGACCACAGAGGGTAAGCTCCGACGTCTGCTGAGCGAGTACAAATGGGACACGTGCGCCAAGGTGCTCGAACAGCAGCTCGGTCAGCCAGTCAGGGAGTCAGCCAAGCAGTGAGCGGCCGCGCGAACATCGAGTTTCTCATCCTGACCAAGGACGAGGAGATCAACCTCCCGCACACGCTGGAGGCGCTGCTGCCCTGGGCAGACCGCGTGCACGTCGTCGATTCGGAGTCCACCGACCGCACCCGCGAGATCGCAGAGGAATTCAACCAGAAGCACCCGGGCAAGGTCAACACCGTCGTCCAACCTTGGCTCGGATACGCGAAGCAAAAGAACTGGGCGCTCGACAACCTCCCCTTCGAGAGCGACTGGATCTTCATCGTTGATGCAGACGAGATCGTGCTGCCCGAACTCCGCGAAGAACTTCTTGAAGTCGCAGCAAAGAACCCCGACGACGTCAAGGAATCCGGCTTCTACATCAATCGCTACTTCATCTTCCTCGGCAAGCGCATCCGCCACTGCGGCTACTACCCATCATGGAACCTCCGGTTCTTCAAACGAGGCAGGGCCCGCTACGAGGAGCGCGAGGTCCACGAGCACATGATCGTCGATGGCGAAGAGGGCTACCTCAAGGGCCACATGGAGCACAACGACAGGCGCGGGCTCGAGGTCTACATGGCCAAGCACAACCGCTACTCAACGCTTGAAGCCCGTGAGATCCACAACGTCATCACCGGCGCATCAGAACAGAGCGAACACCTCGACGCGAAGCTCTTT
>WUAK01000124.1 GCA_009827205.1 Phycisphaeraceae bacterium
ACGGCGAGGATCTTGGTTCTCAGCTCGAACTCGCCGTATGACCGCATCTCCATCGGGCTGACCGACTCGTCGGGCGATGAGAGTGAGATCAGCATGATCTCGCCGGCTATGGAAGTGATCGGCGTGATGAATGGCTCGACCTCGTTGGGCAGGTTCTCGCGGGCGGTGACCAGGCGTTCCGCCACGAGCTGCCTCGCATCGAACAGGTCCGTGCCCCATTCGAGATCGACCCACACGATGCCGAGACCGATCGCGCTCGCGCTTCGGACGCGACGCACGCCAGTCATGCCGTTGACTGCGGTCTCAATGGGAAAGGTCACGTACTGCTCGACCTCATCAGCCGCGAGCCCACCAGACTCTGCCATGATGGTCACGGTCGGGGCGTTGAGCTCAGGGAAGACATCCACGCTCATGCGTGGCAGGCGATAGCCGGCGTATCCGACGATCATGACCGCCGCGATCAGCACCAGACTCGAGTACTGGAGTGAGAAACGAATGACGGCTTTGAGCATGACTAGTGCTCCCCTTCATGGAAGGTACCGTCCGAGTGGAAGTGCCCACCTTTCTGGATGGACCCGCTCGTCGCCAGCATGAGCTGAAATGCACCGTCGAGAACAACCTCGTCGCCGTCGCGCACGCCGCTGAGCAGCGCGACCCAGCGACCGTCGTCCTTACCGAGGTCGGCTTCCATGCGGATGGCCTCGTTCGGGTTGCTCGGGTTGCGCCGGAAGATCACCGGCGTCAGGCCGTCACGCTGGACCGCAGCGAGCGGGACGGCGAGTTCGGCTGCACCCGTCGAATCGGTGACGATCTCAAGCTGTGCCGAGACTCCAGGACGGGCCCACGACTGCAGTTCATCAGGCACGATGATCACATCGACGGTGCGGTCGTTCGGATCGCCGGCGAGACCGAGGGTGATCGTGCCAGCCATCGTGGCGGTCAGCGGCACAGCACGGCCGACTGCAGTTGGCGTCGGAGGCACGATTCGGGCGGCAAGCCCGTCACGCAGGACGCCAAGATCGCTCTGGAGCCCCGAGCCTCGGAATCGGAGCCGATCCGGCTGCACGACCGTCACGACGGGTGTTTTCTCGTCGGCCCACGAGCCGTTGGTGAGCCCGAGCATCTCGACGACACCTGGCTCGCTTGCTGGAACCTCAATCCCGGTGATGGTTGCCCATGCCGGTTCCGGACCGTCGTCGGTCGCGATGATCGCGGCGAGCTCGCTGCGAGACTTTGACACAATCGCTGAAGCGGCATCGAGGAGGAACTCGACCCGTGCTCGGGCTGCACGCAGATCGGCTTCCGTCTGCCGGCGTTCAGCGTCCAGTTCAGCTTTCTTCTCAAGCACGTTGGCCAGTTCGGCCCGGGTGCTCGCCAACGCGGCGCGCGCCTGTGCGAGTTCGTCGACCCTGCCGCCACCGGCCGCTCGGACCGACTGCAACTGCTCGACCCGCTCGTTCCACACGGCGACGCTCTCGTGCAGGCTGTCCTCGTGCTGCTGGTGCGCGGCGAGGAGCGGCTCGAAGGTGTTCAGCCGTGCCTCGAACCGCTCGATCTGCGCCGTAGCGTCAGTGAGCTGCTGCTGCATCTCACGCCACGACGGCGAATCCAAGCGATAGAGCGGTTGACCGATGTCGACCCGTTCGAACTGTTCGACGAGGAGTTCGACGCGGCCGGGAATGGCCGTGCGGAACTCGCGGCGTGCCGTGGGCAAATACTCGAAGCGCCCCGGGACGCGGAGTGTCCGCTCCACCCTGCGGCGTTCGACCTGCACAAAGCTGATCCCGAGGTTCGATCGCACGGCCGCGGGAATCGCCACGCGGTTCGGATCGGCAGGGGCTTCGTCTTGGCCGTGATCGTGCCCGTCGCCCTCCGCGTGTCCGTCCCTATTCGGATTTGTGCCGCTGTCGCAAGCGACCAAGGCCCACGGCATAGCTGAAGCGAGGGTGATCGCGATCGCCCGCTGGATGCTGTTCATTTCGATTCCTCGTTTGTCATGCTCTCAGCGGCGGGCGTTTTACCTGTCGCCGATGCGTTGGTCGTGTGTTGGTTCTCTTCGTCGTTGCTTGGCTGCACCGGGGCGGGCGCCTCGGTTTGATCGGGCCCGAGCAGCCGAGCGATCTCGACAGCCGCGGCGATCTCCGCGAGCCTCAGATCAAGCAACCGGCTCTTGGCGTCGAACCGACGCGTGATGGTCTCAAGCAATAGCAGCGTGTTGACCTCGCCCAGGTCGATCAGTTGCTCGACTTCCGTCGATTGCTCGTCGAGCATCGGGACGAGTTCTCGCTCAAATGCCTCGCGCTGCATCCGCGCCGCCTCATACGCCGCCCGGCTGAGAGCAAGTTCCCGGCTGAGTTTCTCGAACGTGGTCTCAGCTGCCACACGGGCGACTTGCCGCCGTGCTCTCGCTTCCGCGATCCCCGCACGGTTGGCGTTGAGGACTGGGATCGGAATCGACACGCCCAGAAGCAAGCGATCGTCACTATCTTCGCTGCCGAACCCGGAGCCGATCGTGATGTCGGGGTACTGCTTCCGCACCTCAAGGCGGAGTGACTCTTCAGCCACCTGGTACTCAGCCCGTCGCACGGCGAGCAGCGTGTTCGCCTCGATCAGCCGATCGATCGTGTTTCCGACATCGGTCGGCAGCACGGGCTGAATCGAGGGTACCAGTTCGACAGCCGCTTCCGGCGCGAGCCCCAGCAGTCCGAGCAGCGTGATCCGAGCCCGGGCTTCTTCGAGCGTGGCCTGCGCGACATCGGCACGGGTCTGAACAAGCTCGGCCCGAAGCAGCCGAGCCTCGACACGGGTGAGTTCGCCGGCCGATTCGAGTCGGTCGGTGATCTCAGCGACTCGCTCGACTTGCTTGATCACCTCCGAGAGCAGCCGGAGCCGCTCCGACGCCGTGGACCATGACGCCCAGGCGGCTTGAACTGCAGCACGGGTGCTCCACTCCGCATCGACGATCCGGCGAAGCTCGGCCTCGTACGCCGCACCGGCTCGGTCCTTCTCGACACCAAGACGGCCTGACACCGGGATCGTGAGGCTTAGCGTTAGCCCGTACTCGAACGGCCCACCGGGCGACAGGATCTCCGCCCCGTCGAAGCCGAACTGAGGGTCCTCCCACAGCCCGGCTGTCTCGAACGTCGCGAGCGCCACACCCGCGTCGAACCGGGCGATCCGGAGGTCGGCGTTATAGAAGAGCGCGAGCACCTCGCCCTCAGCCACCGACAGCCCATCGCTCGGATCAAAGCGATCGGGCACGGCGTGGCCTTGCCCTGCGAGACGATCAACAAATCGCGAGATCGGCTCTGTTGCGTCGAGCCGCGTGTCGAACGCTTCCCGATGATCGGCCAGATCCAGCGGTACTCGTTCGTAAGACTGGCAGCCAAACAGCGTGAGCAACGCGACAGCCGAGCAGAGCCCGGGCAGCATCACCCGCGTTTGTCGCGGCCGTTTTAGATGGTTCATGAGTCATGGTCCTGTCGTTGTCCAATGCAATCACAGCCGCGACCGACAACGCCGGCGCGGCACGCGCGAGGGAACAGACAGGATTCAGATGATCAGACGAACGCTCGTAACTATCGCAAGCCGATGGGCTCCGCCGGGATCGAACCACGGCGGCGATCTTGGTGGCCCGCGACGTCCGAGACTGGTCTCCGCCAAGACCACTCCCCATGCGGGAGCGGGGACTACCGCCGGAGTGACGTTGCTGCCATCGTCGCCGCGAGGCAATGTGAGCAGTTCGACAATAGTTAGTTCGATGTCGGTACAGGGGCAGTCGTCTTCGTGCTCTTTCGCAGGGACCGGCAGCGGCCAAGAGCTGTTGTGTCTGCAAGCTGTCTCACAGTGTTCTGGCTCCGCGGGTGTGTGCTGATGACCCCCGCCGAGGCAAAGAACCGCCATGCCGCCGGCTGCACCGCCAGCGATCGCATGAATTGCGATGATCGCGGTCAGCAGGATGGTGAGTGGGCGGGTGTTCACGGATCAAGTATACCTCGGCTTAAGGGGGAGGTTGCTTGAGGGTCCAATGCTCATTTGCTAACGCTTGCCTAGCACAAACCCGCGATCGATCGAATCGAACGTCCGATCCGGAAGACACCGTCATCACCACTCTCGATGTCAAATCGGCTCATCCGATTAACCAGGTAGTGTATGAATAATTGCCGGAGGCGGCTGTAGCGGTTCTCACCATCGCGACTGCATCACCCTTCCGGTCTCATTAAGGAATGTGACTCATGGCACATACACCCAACGAGGCGGATGAACTCACACGCTTGGAAGCGGTACAAGCCCGCGTTCGCACACTAGCGCGAAATTACGGCTGGTACGGCGATGCACTCCGTGCCGCGTTCGTCGGCTACCTGGCCCTCGGCGAACGCTTCCAGAGTGAGAAGTCGGCGATTCATGATCTTGAGCACCGATTGGCCCGCGAATTGTTGGCGAAGGGACGGCTGTTCGATCCCAAGGCACGTGATAGCAGACCTTGTTTGTTCGTGCGGGTAGAAGGGTTGTGCCCCGTCGCTCTAGCCGATCGACTCGGGAAGCACCGACGCGGCGACATGATGCCAAGGAAACTGGAGCGGGATGGCGCAGAAGCGGCACTTGCAGCACTGACCCGCGACGCGATTTATCAGTCCCGCAACCTGCCCGAGAAGAAACGTGAAGCAATGGCGGCAGAGTATCGCGAGATGCAGGCCGCCAAGACGCACGTAACGTTTTCGTGGATGATCGTGGTATCGCGGCCTGACGACTGGCAGGAACCTGCCGATCCGCACAGTCTTGATCGGGCTGACCTGGAGCGGTTCCCCATAGCCGACTATCACACCATCGCCCTCTATCGGCTTGGGGGACTGGCCGACGTTGGCGCGTTGCGGCCCATCGTTGCCAAGCCGAAAGATACCGGCGACATGGTGCGCGACGTTGGGGCGTATGCAGCATGGCAGTCTCGCTTACCAATCGAAGACGACCATCAAGAGCAGAATCAGCCCCCGTTGAGTGTTCGAGCGTTTCCACCCAATGTTGCGGAACAAATGCTGGAAGACGTGGAAGTTTGGGCCAAGGGCGAAGCGGCGGCGCGGGGAGAATCACTCACAGCTCGCGGACAGAGCGTGTCGCCCGAACTACTGGATGGACTGCAACATGCTTCGTCTAACGTAAAAGACGGCGCGATCGATCGTGTGGCTGAGAGTGCGGCGGAGAAAGTATCCCAGAAGCTGGGTGGTGGTGACGACGGCGACACGAAGCCCATGCCCCCTCCTATTGGGGATGAGGCAATCGACGAATACGACGTTGCCATACTGACATTCCTCAGTCAAAACCCCGGTTTGAGACGCAAGGTTGCAGATGTGTTACCTGAAAAGGGACCGCAAGACCGTAAGGCTATTTCAAAGCGTCTTCGGAAGTTGGCCGATCGAATGCCCGCGTTGGTGGATTATCCGGAGAAGACACGAAGAGGCGTGGCGATTCTCCAGGCTGGCGTGGAGGCATTGAAGCGCGCAACCACGTAGACGCCCCACTAATGCCCCACTAATGCCCCACAGCAGAAGCGTGCACGCGCTTTTGTGTGGGCATGACTGAAGAAAACAAGAAACCGTTGAATCTGGGAGCGATGGCCCGCCAGTTGCGCATTCCAGCAACATGGCTGAGAAGTGAGGCCGAAGCGGGCCGCATCCCGCACCTCAGGGCAGGCAGTGTGCTGCTGTTCGATCCCGAAGTAGTGGAACGGATCGTGTTCGATCGTGTGCGCGAATCGCCCAAGCGGACAGAGGAGGTGCCGCGTGGCCAATGACGCGGAATCCCCGATGGAGTCGCCCATCATGCTGGTCGACCGCCAAGAGGCAGCACGTCTATTGAGTGTCTCCCCCGGCACCATCGACAACCTACGCACCCGTGGCGAACTGCCCTCAATCAAGATCGGCGCCAGACGTCTCTACGACCTCAGCGATCTTCGTCAATACATCAAAGCACTAAAGGTGATTCATAAATGAACGACCCAAACCAATTCGACCCTCCGCCAGTGGACTCGAAAAACGACGCGGCCCCGGCGGCAACCAGGGCGAGCGTCTCTAACCAAAAGACGTATCACAAGTATAAGCCAGAATCTCTGTTACCTCCAGCCCATCACTCAGCACCAAAAGGTACCTCAGAGGTCGCGGCAGAGATGATCGAGCCGCTCAGCCGTTCCCGTCGGGAACTCGTTTTCAACGTAATTAAAGACGCTGGCTCGAATGGTAAAACCGACCAAGAGGGCGCTACAGCGATCAAGTTCAGCGCGCAAAGCTACACGCCGAGGCGCAACGAACTCGTCAAATTGGGATTTGTGGTCGATTCAGGCCACAGACGTCATACTCGAAGTGGAAGGCAAGCGGCAGTGTGGATGCTATCGACACTCGGTCTGCGTCATGGCGGTGCGATGTCATGAGCGTGCCAGACTACACGAGATTATTGTCAGCAGCGAACGACTATCTGGATCAAGGCTGGAGCGTTCTTCCTATTGCCAATGATAAGAAGCCGGCCATCAAAACATGGAAGCCGCTCCAGTGCGAACGACCAAACCAGAGCGACTTCGTTCATTGGTTCAAGCCAACCGCCTTTGCAGGCTCGGTAGAAGGCATCGGTGTAATCCTTGGTGATGTATCCGGAGGACTAGCCGTTCGAGATTTCGATGACCCCAGCGCGTACGAGGCCTGGAAAGCGCAGTACCCCGACTATGCTGTAATCCTGCCGACTGTTCAAACAGGCCGGGGATTCCATGTCTACGCACGCATACCAGGCTGCACTACACGAAAGCTAGGCGATGGCGAGCTGAGAGCTGAGAGAGCTTACGTAGTCGCCCCGCCATCGATACACGCATCAGGTACCGAGTACAACTGGATTGTGCCACTACCAGTCGGCGAGATTCCGATCGTTGATAAAGGCCTATTTGTTGGCGATGTTGATACGGATAGACACAAGAGCCCAAACGCCAGATGGCGTGAGTCTCCTGAATTACCTGAAACTCCTGCGACTCCTAAGTCTCATGAACCCCCTGTATCACCTAGCAATCTTGAATCTCTTGGCTCACTTGAGGCTCATGCAAGTCTTGGCGATCCTGAGCCTCTTGAGCCTCCTGTGTATGGAAAAGAAATCGACGCGTTTATTCATAACGCCATCCAATCATCGCTCCCAAAGGGTGTCGGCAAGCGTAACGATGCGATCTTTGACTTCGCCCGCCGATTGAAGGCACACCAAGAACTTGCTGGTTATGAAGGGCTTCAGCTCCGTATAGCCATGGAATGGTGGTACAAAGCCGCACGCGAGATCGTTGGGACGAAAGATTGGGATGAAACCTGGTCAGACTTTCTGCACGCCTGGGATAACGTGAGAACTCCGTTTGGGGAATCGATGCAGGTCGTTCTCGAGAAAGCGAAACTGGCTTCAAATCCAATTTGTGCGGCACAGTTTGATGGTGAGCCCACCAAGCTACTGGTTCGTCTCTGCCGTGAACTGCAGCAGCGCTCGGGCGAGGAGCCGTTCTTTCTAGATTGCCGCAGTGCCGGCGAAGCCATTGGGACGAACAAAGACTCCGCACACAAGCGTCTACGTCTTCTTGTGATGATGGACGTTCTCGAGCGCGTCACGAAAGGCCACACCGGCCGTGCGAGCGAGTTTCGATACACCGGTGATTGAGTTTCGGTATTCTGCTTTGTAGAAGGATGAATCGCAATGGCAAGCATTAGCAGCGAAGGTAAGAACCGCGAACTGAAGCGGATCACATACCGGGATTCAGATGGAAAGCAGAAGACGCTCCGCCTTGGGAAGTGCTCACTTCAAGCTGCGCGAACAGCGCTGGCTGGTTTCGAGAGGGTGCTTGAAGCAAACCGAATCGGATGCACACTTCATCCCGATGGGGTGCGTTGGCTGCAGAGCATCGATGATCAGATCTACTCCCGCGTCGTTGCTCTCGGCCTAGCTCAACCAAGAGAGTCCGAGGCGGTCACACTCGGCGTCCTGCTTGAGCGTTTCGATGACTCGCTTACGGTGAAGGAGTCGACACGCACTAAGTACGCCCATGTACTCGACAGTCTGGATGAGTTCCTCGGCGCCGGCACCCCACTGTCATCGATCACTCCCGCTGATGCGGACGGTTGGCGCAAGTGGATCGCAGAAGCCAAACCGGGCAAAGCCAGC
>WUAK01000125.1 GCA_009827205.1 Phycisphaeraceae bacterium
GCTCAATCTGTGTCGCGTTCTTGCGTGAGAGGAAGTGGATGTCGTCGAGGCAGAGCAGGTCCAGGCCGCGGTAACGCTTGCGGAAGCTCTCAACGTTGCCGGCCTGCACGGACGCGATGTACTCGTTCGTGAACGCCTCAGCGGGGACGTACCTGACCCGGGCGCCGGGGTTCTGCGCGAGCACGCGGCGTGCGATGCCCCGCAGGAGGTGCGTTTTGCCCAGCCCGCACTCGCTGTGCAGGAACAGTCTCGAGAAAGCGGGGTCGCTTTCGAGGTTGGCGATCTGGTGCGCCGCGTCGAACGCCATCTGGTTTGATTCGCCTATGACGAAGCGGTCAAGGTCGTAGCGTTCGTCGAATACTTTCTTCGCGGATTTGGCTTTTGCGAGCGACTGCGAGGGCTTGGCCTTTGCTCTTGGCGCGGCACTCTCGAGCGGGATGTCTGGGTCGAGCGTCTCCACAAAGAGAGACGCGTCGATCCGGATCGCGACAGTGGGCGAACGATCGGGCGCGAGTTCGGTCACGATCTCGCGCAGCTGCTTGGCGAACAGCTTCTCGAAGATGTCCTTGTGGAACTTGGCGGGCACCGCGATATCGAGCGTATTGCCCACGAGCGAGACCTTCGCCTGGTCGTCGGTGAAGTAGCGGTTGACCCGGTCTTCGCCGAAGTGCTCGCGGAGTTGGTGGAGCACCGCATCGATGAGCAGATCACTCTGGTTGGTGTCCTGCGTGGTGGTCTGCGCCGCTGCAGGGCGGAGGGGCTTTGCGCGCCTCGGCTGAGCGCGTTCGGTCTGCTCGCTGAGTGCCTGTCGCCCGGGCTTGCCGCCGGTTGTCAGAGGCTTGGCGCTTCTGTTGTGCTTTGAGGTGCTGCTCGCCGTGCGTGCTGTGGACTCCACCAGGTCCGTCCCCTCTCTCGGCCAAGAACGCTGGCCGGCGCGTTGAGATATTGAACTACGTGCGCTCCGATCGCCTCCCAGGGGGCAAATCACCCTCGGTTGGCCGCACATAGAGATTCGATTTGAGCTTGTCTTCCCTGCCCCACGAGCGCACCGATGTGAGTCGGGCGCCGCCGCGTTCCTTGCAGCGGTCCACAGCCTAGGGCATGCGCGAGTGCTCAGCAAACGTTTCGTTCGCCCAAAACCCTGATGAATAGCCGCTGTTGTCCTGCGCATAAGCACTTAGGTGCCAAAAAGTCTTTATCCACGCTTTACACAATTCGTCGTGCACATCCGGTGGAAGAAATTACATGTTCGGTTTCACCCACGCGTCTCGCGCAGAGAACTCGGTAAACCCGAACGTGTCGTACATCGCAAGCGCCGGCGTGTTGCGCCGATCAACGGCGCACACCAGCTTGGCGATGCGCTTTAAACGAAGTTCTTCTATCGCGCGGTGCAGCAGAGCCTTTCCAAGGCCCATGCCCCTGCCCTCGACAGCGAGCCCGATGTAAACAAGTTCTGCAGATCCTGTTTCGGGGACGATGCTCACGAGCACACACCCGACGGGTTTGTGGTCGATGAATGCCAGCAGCCAGTGCGCAGGATCAAAGGTACCCGTTGCTTTGTGGCTCTCGATGACATCCTCTGTGTCGCGCAGACCGCAGAGTTCCGGGCAGTCGGATGTGTCAAGGTATGAGGAATCTAATACCCTCTTTAGGCGATCGTGATCTGGGCTCCCGGGCTCCAGATCGTCTTGCATGGGTCGGACGTGGACGCCATTAGGCATTTCAGGCTTCTGCTTTGCATGGCTCTGTTTGATCGCCAGCTCCATGTATGCAAGTTCGCCGACATGGGTGAAACCCGCTGCTTTGCAGGCCTCGATCGCCCAGGTCTCGTGCGGCTCTGGCAACGCCTGAGAGATCGCCACGCGCTGCTTGTCGAGGTGAGCCGTCGCAGCGGTGATACAGCTCGCACGCGCCGCGACGGCCTGGCTCTCATCGTCGTCGCCGTTTGGATCGGGGTGGGAGACAAAGAGCATCGCGGTTCTGCCAGGACCCTCGATGGCTAGGCACGCTTCTCGGACCCGGGGTTTGTCGCTGCTCTGATCGACGATCCCGAACAGGTTGTTCAGGCTGATTCCACTGGCCTTGACCCCCGCGAGGAAGCGTTTGGCGGTGATTTCTCGCTCGTGGGGTGGTGCAGGGAGGATCCTCATCGCGGCCTCGAGGTGCAGATGCTCTGGGATCAGCACCGGCTGGAGATCGCTCGTGGGTGTTTGGTCGTGTCTGGTCATGGCCTTGGCCTTAGACTACGCTTGAGGCGGAGCCGAGGGGTTGCCCAGACCGGTGAGAGGCACCCGCGGATCGGCCCGATTCGGAGAAGTGACCATGCGAACGACCCGCTCTCGGCTTACAGCCGCGGCTGCGTGTGTGCTGACCGTCCTTACTGCTACGGCGATGGGGTTCTCGCGCCCGCCCGAGCCGGATCCGCTGCCCAAGCGCTGGCAGCTTGATCTCGACGTTGGCCCGCTCCGCGTGGGTTCTGTGAATGTCGAGGACGAGGGCTCGCAGCTCTTCTACTACCTGACCTACCGCGTGACCAACAACTCCGGTCAGGACCTGACTTTCGCGCCGGTCTTCGAGCTTGGCACCGACGAGGGTGAACTCTTCCGGGCTGGCAAGGACGTTCCCCGCTCTGTGCGTCAGGAACTCCTGGGCAGGCTCAACAACCCGCTTCTGGAGGGTCAGATCTCAATCCTGGGCACGCTTCTTCAGGGCAAGGAGAACGCCAAGGACGGGCTCGTGATCTGGCCCGTCGGGGACATCGATGTGGACGAGATCTCCGTCTACGCCGCGGGTTTCAGCGGTGAGACGGCCAAGGTTGAGTTCAAGGATCCCAAGACGGGCGAGACGAAGGAGGTCACCCTCCGCAAGTCGTACATGGTCCGTTATGACCTGCCAGGATCGCTCGAACGACGCGGCGCGACGCCAATCGAGGCGAAGGCCGAACGCTGGATCATGCGCTAACCGAGGGCTACGATCGCCTTCCGCTCAGGCGAGCGGGAATTTGCACGAACTGAGGTCATCCGACATGGCACACAAGAAGGGACAGGGCTCGACCCGCAACGTCCGCGACTCGAACCCGCAGTACCGGGGCATCAAGCTCTACGGCGGCGAAACCGCCAAGCCCGGCTCGATCATCGTCCGCCAGTGCGGCACGAAGTTCCAGCCCGGATTCCTCGTCCGGCGCGGCAACGACGACAGCCTCTACTCGACCGGCCTCGGCAAGGTCGTCTTCCAGGGCAGGCGCGTGCACGTCGATCCCTACGACAAGGAGATCGCCACGCCCAAGGCGCTTCGCGAGTTCATTTCAAGCAAATCCAACTGATCGAAGAGGGTCAGGGGGGAGAGAGCAACCTTTCGCTTCGAGCCAAGGTTGACGAGAGAGACGAACGAGCCGGCCCGAATCGGGTCGGCTTTTTCTTTTGGACTACCGCCGAGCCGCTTTCTTCGTGGTCTTCTTCTTTGCGACCTTCTTGTTTATCTTCTTGGAAGTCTTTTTCTTTGCTGGCGTTTTGCCCGCAGCAAGTGCGTAGCTCTCTTTGAGCCACTTCTCCCACAGGCGCTTTGGCATGGGCTTGTCGGCGCTGAACCTCGCGGTGACCCAGCCGGTGGATCCGGTCTCGAACCGATCGGGTTCTACCTCGGCGAGTTTTCGCGCTTCGGCCATCGACGTGTCGAGCTTGAACATCGCCTTAAAGCGTTCGCCCTGAGGGCCTGTGTAGAGGAACGCTTTCTTGCCGACTTTGAACGAGGCCTGAGTGCACGAAGTGCTCTCGGTCGCCTCTGGCAATGCACCGGCGGCTTTGCGTATCTGCTGGGTCGGGTCGGTGGGCTTTGCGGGCATGGTGATGGACCTCCCGCGTCGGAGTGTACTTGAGCGAAACGCTCAGTTGGAAAGCGCGTTTCTAATCCGGGCGCAGTCCGTGATGATGTCGGATGCGACATCTATCGGGAGGACTGTCGCGCCGTCCGACTTCGCGCTGGACGGGTCCGGGTGCGTCTCGATGAAGAGCGCGTTGACCCCCGCGGCGGTGGCTGCTCGTGCGAGCAGCGGGGCCCGCTCGGGCCTGCCGCCTGTCTGTGTGCCGGAGCCAGGCAGTTGCGTCGAGTGCGTGACATCGAAGCAGACGGGCGGTGAGCCCTGCTCGGATGAGAGTTCCATGAGATCACCCAGCCCGGTGAAGTCGTTGACGAGGCGGTGGTAGCCGAAGAACGTGCCCCGCTCGGTCAGCATCTGGTTGTCCAGCCCTGCTTCGGAGAGCTTGGCGACCGGGCCGACCATCTCGGCTGGCGAGAGGAACTGGCCCTTCTTGGTGTTGACCGCTCTGCCGAATTCTTTGGCGGCTTGCCCCGCTGCGAGCAGGAGGTCGGTCTGCCTGCACAGAAACGCGGGGATCTGAATCAGATCGACCGCCTTGGCGATCGCTGTCGACTGGCTCGGCTCGTGGATGTCGGTGGTTGTGGGGACGCTGAGCTCCGCGCCGATCTGGTTGATCAGGGCCAGCCCTTCATCGATGCCCGGCCCGCGGTAGCTCGTGATGCTCGAGCGGTTGGCCTTGTCGAAAGACGCCTTAAAGATGTAGGGCAGTCCTGCGGCCGCACACGCCTCCTTCATTGCGCGACCGATGGCGAGCCCCTGCTCAAGCGATTCGAGCACGCACGGACCTGCGATGATCGCAAGGGGCTGGCCCTTGGCGATTGTGATGTCTGCGACCCTGCACGCTCGTGGCTCTGTTGGCATGCCAGAGGATAGGGGCCTGCGATCCGCAGAAAGGGTCGATAGGATGCCTCCCTGAAGCCGATTCCACCCTGAGAGAGCCGAGATTCATTGATTGGACGCGGACCATGGCAAGCAAGAACCGGCTGATTGTCGTCGCCAACCGGTTGCCGGTGAACCGGGTGAAGAAGAAGGGCCGCCTCGCGTGGGAGACGAGCCCCGGCGGTCTCGTCAGTGCGCTCAAGCCCTTTCTGACCGAAACGGGCGGCTCGTGGGTTGGTTGGGGCGGCTCGCCGGGCAAAGCGCCCACGCCCTTTACGCATGAGAACATCCAGATCAGACCCGTCTCGGTGACTGCCGAGCAGGTTGAGAAGTTCTACGCGGGCTTCAGCAACGCGACGCTCTGGCCGCTCTACCACGACTGTGTCCGCACGCCCCAGTTCCATCGCCGGTGGTGGTGGCCTTATGTCGATGTGAACCGCCAGTTCGCGGAGGCAGCCGCGGCTGAGGCGAAGCCGGGCGACACGGTTTGGGTGCACGACTACCAGCTGCAGCTCGTGCCCGCGATGCTTCGTGAGATCATGCCCGATGTTCGAATCGGGTTCTTTCTGCACATCCCGTTTCCTCCACTGGAGCTGTTCGCGCAGCTACCTTGGCGCCGAGAGATCCTGACGGGGATCTTGGGCGCTGATATCGCGGGGTTCCAGACGCCGCAGGGTGCTCGGAACTTCTCCGCCGCTTGCAAGCGTTACGCGGAGGCATCTGGAACGGACACGAAGCTCGAGCACCGCGGGCACACGGTTGTCTCAAAGGCATTCCCGATCTCGATCGACATCGAGAATGTTGAGCAAGCCGTGACGAGCAAGGAAGTGATCGATCGCGCTGAGGAGCTCCGCAAGGACTTCGCGTCCAAACGCGCCGGCGAACGGAAGATCCTGCTTGGCGTGGACAGGCTCGACTACACGAAGGGCATCGAGATCAGGCTCCGGGCGTACGAGGAATTGCTCAGGCGCGGTGCGCACACGGTGGACGACTGTGTGCTCGTGCAGGTCGCGGTGCCGAGCCGGGAGACGGTTGGTGAGTACGCGGAGCTGCGGGCGTTTGTTGAGCGGCTGACAGGCCGGATCAACGGCGAGTACGGGCAGGCTGGACGGACCGCGGTGCACTACTTCCGTCGAAATCTTGATTACAAGGAGCTCATGGCGTTCTACCGTGCTGCTGATGTGATGCTTGTGACGCCCCTGCGTGACGGGATGAATCTAGTCGCAAAGGAGTACGTCATCGCCAAGACGGGCGAGGAGCGCGCGGGGACACTCGTCCTGAGCGAGTTTGCGGGGGCTGCCAACGAGCTCGGCGGTGGGGCGCTGCTCGTGAACCCTCACGACGTGGACGGTTTGGCGGCGACGATGGACGTCTCGATCACGATGCCGGAATCCGAAGTCCAGAGAAGAATGGGTCTGCTTCAGCGGGCGGTGCGAAAGAACGATGTGTACGGTTGGGCCCACGGTTTCCTGGAGGCGCTTCGCTCGTGATGGATCTCTCTGATCAACTCGAACAGATCACGCGGCAGCCGACGCTGCTTGTCGCGTGCGACTATGACGGCACGCTCGCCCCGATCGTGTCCAACCCGAGCGACGCGAGGGCAGACCGAGAGTCGCTCGTAGCGCTCCGCGCGCTAGCGCACCTGCCCTCGACACACGTCGCGGTCATATCCGGACGCTCGCTCTCGGATCTCTCAGAGATGCTGGGCGAGACCGACGGTATCCACCTCGTAGGCTCACACGGCAGCGAGTTTGATGTCGGGTTCGCGCAGGAGATCAGCGATCAGGCGAAGGACCTGCGAGACCGGGTTCTCGAAGAACTCGAACGCGTCGCCGAGATGGGCGATGGATTCGGGATCGAGACCAAGCCCGCGAGTATCGCGTTCCACTACCGCAACGCGAACGAGGTGAAGGCCCAGGAAGCGGTCAAGACGATCGAGTCGGGGTGCGCCGAGTGGGAAGGTGTGCACGTCAAGCACGGCAAGATGGTGATCGAACTCGGCGTTGTCAACACCAACAAGGGCGAAGCGCTCGAGACGCTCCGCAAGAGGTTGGGCGCCTCGGCGTGCCTCTTCATGGGCGACGATGTGACGGATGAAGACGCGTTCGCGATGCTGACCGGACCCGATGTGGGGATCAAGGTCGGTCCCGGTGCATCGGCGGCGAGTTACCGTGTGGGCGACACGCTCGACATCGCCAAGCTGCTTGCGCGTGTCACACAGCTGAGGCAGGAGTGGGCTGCGGGCGCGGACGCCACGCCGATCGAAGAGCACGCGATGTTGAGCGACCAGCGGACGGTTGCACTGATGACGAGTGCAGCCAGGATCACATGGCTCTGCGCTCCGCGCGCGGATTCGCCTGCGATTTTCGCTGAGCTCGTCGGCGGGCCGAGCGCAGGGTATTTCGTGGTTGGTCCCACCGACAGCACGCTCGAGGCGGGTCAGCGCTACATGCGCGAGACCAACACGCTCGAAACCAAGTGGGGTGGGCTGACCGTCACGGATTACATGGACTGCTCTGGCGCCAGGCCCACGCAGCGCGCCGGGCGAACTGATCTCGTCCGCGTGATCAGCGGCACAGGGAAGGTGCGGATCGAGTTTGCGCCGAGGCTCGACTTCGGGCGCGTGGCGACGCAGATCGCCATCCGTGACGACGGCCTCGTTGTCGAGGGGTTACCCGATCCGGTCGTGCTGCGTGCACCGGGTGTGACGTGGGAGATCGTCAAGCATGGCGTGCACGAGACCGCGGTCGGCGAGATCGAGGTGTTCGGCAAGCCCGCGGTGCTCGAGCTGCGGTTCGGGACGGGCGATCTCAGCGAGGCCAAACTCAGCGAGAGTGAACGCCGATCGCAGACGACGAAGTTCTGGTCGAAGTGGCTCGCGGGCTTGGGTGTACCCGAGGTGATGCCCGATCTCGTAAGACGCAGCGCGCTGGCACTGCGAGGGCTCGTGCACGGTCCCACGGGCGGCGTGCTCGCGGCGGCGACGACGAGTTTGCCCGAAGATCCGGGCGGCGTGCGCAACTGGGATTACAGGTATTGCTGGCTCCGTGACGGTGCGATCACGTGCGAAGCGCTGGTGAGGCTGGGCAGCAACGCCGAGGCGATCCGCTTCCTCGATTGGCTGCTCGGGGTGCTCGATAAGACCGCGGCCCCCGAGAGGCTTGCGCCGGTCTACACGATCACGGGCCACGAGCTCGGCCCGGAGGCAGAGCTTGCTGAGCTGCCGGGCTACATGGGCTCGCGTCCGGTCCGCGTCGGCAACGGCGCGAGCACGCAGCTTCAGCTCGATGTCTTCGGGCCGGTGGTTGAGCTGATCTGGCGGCTTGTCGAGAGCGGCGCACCGGTGACATTCGAGCACTGGCAACTCGTC
>WUAK01000126.1 GCA_009827205.1 Phycisphaeraceae bacterium
CCAAGGAAGCCAAGTGATGACCCCCGCAGAGAACAACCCCGAATCAGGTCGATCGTCGAGCCAGTCTCCCGGAGAGATCCGTCTGGGATTGGGTGTTGTCGTTCGCGAGCCAGCCCTCGAGTTCACTTTTGCCAGCAGCTCGGGCCCGGGCGGTCAGAACGTCAATCGGCGATCGACCAAGGCCCGTCTCCGCGTCAGGCTCGAGGATCTGCCGCTGCGGCCCGCTGCTGCCAGGAGGCTCGCCACGATCGCAGCTGGCCTCATCACAGACGAGGGCGAGCTGATCATCACCTGTGACACCAGCAGGAGCCAGAGGGCCAACCGGGACGAGTGCATCGATCGGCTCCGCGAGCTGGTCGCGCAGGCGATGGTCGCCCCCAAGCCCCGGAAGAAGACCAAGCCATCCAGAGGAGCCGTCGAACGCAGGCTCAAGGCCAAAAGGATCAAATCCGAGCGCAAATCCCGTCGAAAGCAGGACTTCGATGGCTGACCTCACCCTCGCGATCGAGTCGAGCAACCCTTCCTCGGGCGGCGAGCCAGGCGTGGCTCTAGGGCTTGTGGAGGCCGACGAGGTCACGCTCCTTGAATCTGAGCCCCTTGGCGAGGGCGAAAGGCATGACGATCTGCTCATGCCCGCGATCCGGCGTCTAATGGCCCGAGCCGGCAAAGAACCCGCAGAGCTCGATCGGATCGTCTGCTCCGTCGGCCCGGGCGGGTTTACGGGGCTCCGTATCGCGACCGCGGCGGCAAACATGATCGCGCTGGTTGCCGGAGCAAAGCTCTACGGCGTGCCCTCAGCGTGGGTCGCGGCGGTCTCTGTCGAGGCGGATAGCACCTTTGGTGTCGCCCTCGCTTCCAAAGGTGACAGCTGCTTTATGACCTCGTTCGATGCCTTCGGAATCCCCAAAGGTGCAGGCGGACTCGTTGGCCCGGCGGCAATCGAGAATCTCGGGCTCGGATTGCTCGTCGGAGATCGGTTCCTTTCCAAAGCGATACAAGCGGAAGCGGATCGGCTTGGTCTCCGGGTTATCCCTCCCGAGTTCTCTGCGGCGTCCTGCCTCTCGCTCGCTCCGAGGGCTCTTGAGGTCCGGGTAGGCGAGCTCGTGCCGCTCTACGGCCGGGAAGCCGAGGCGGTGACCAAGTGGCGCCAGCTACACCCCGATTCCGGTGTGTAAATCTGTTTGCGTGACGACCACGATCTCGGTGTGAAGTTGGGCAAGTTGGGAACCGACGATCGGTTATGGCGCTGCCCGCACGGACGCGGAGTGTGCGCTGATCGTGAGGGCCAGGCATGGCAGATTCCGCTCAGACCGACTTTGCTCGGAAGAAAATCTTCACCACAGGCGAGGCTGCGCAGGTCTGCAAGGTCAGCCAGCAGACGATCATCCGCTGCTTCGACTCGGGCAGGCTGACGGGCTTCCGTGTGCCTGGCTCCAAGTTCCGGAGGATCCCGCGCGAGGAACTCATCCGTTTCATGAACGCCAATGACATCCCCCTCGATCTACTCGAGGGCGAGGTCAAGCGCATCCTGTGCGTTGATGACGACCCGCAGATCATCGAGCTGTTCCGTGATCTGCTCGGCGGTGACAGCAGGTTCGAGGTCGAGTTCTGCGGCACGGGCTACGACGCCGGTCTGCTGACCGCGAGCTTCAAGCCGCACCTCATGCTGCTGGACTACAAGCTGCCCGACATCAACGGCAACGAGGTCTGCAAGCGCATCCGCTCAACGGAGGATCTGTCGAGCATCAAGGTGATCTTCATCTCGGGTGTCATCGACCGCGCCGAGGCAGACTCGCTGCTCACCGCGGGCGCTGACGCGTTCCTCAAGAAACCGTTCGATATTGAAGAGCTCATGGGCTCTATCGAGCAGCTCCTCGGTATCGAGGCGCACCACGGGAACAACGGCTCGGCGCGCGGCGGCTGAGCGGAGTGCGCGCATGGCTGAGGGCAACACACCAAGCGAGAAGCAGAAGGTCGAGCTGATCCTCGAGAGAATTGATCAGCTGCCCACGCTCTCGCCCATCGCGCAGAAACTCCTCGACGCGGCGAACAACGACGATGTCGATATCAACGAGCTTGCGGCGCTCATCGAGTCGGACCCCGCGCTCACGGGTCGGGTGCTCTCGATGTGCCGGCGCAGTGACAAAGGCCTCGACAGCATCACTTCCGTCATGCACGCGATCACGATGCTGGGTCTCGAGGCGATCCGCGCCGCGGTTCTGAGCCTCGAGGTCTATGAAATTCTCGCGCCTGCAGACGATGAAGCGGGCGCGTTCGACGGCAAGGGTCACTGGCAGGCGTGCCTCTCGGTTGCGGTCACCGCGGAACTCATCGCGAGTGAATCGCCCACGAGCGGCACCAGGCCAGAGGCCGCGTTCACGGCCGGGCTCTTGCACGGGCTCGGGCGTTCAGCGCTCAATATCGCACTGCCCGGTTCATACGGCAAAGTGCTCCGCGTCGCGGAGCAGCGCGGCGAAGATTCGGCGGCTCTGGAGCGCGAGCTCATCGGGTTAGACCACCATGCCGCGGGGAGAAGGCTCGCCGAGCATTGGGGGTTGCCCAAAGCACTCCAGGACATCGCTTGGCTCTACGACCTGCCCGCCGAGAGCATCCCTGATATAGAACACCGCGAGCTGATCGGGATGATCGCGTGCGCGCGATCCCTCTGCCGGCGGATGAATCTTGGGTGGTTCGGTGATTTCGGCCAACCGGCGGATATCGAGAGGCTTGCGCAGAAGTTCGGGCTTGATCACGAGGTCGTCGAGGGCGTCTCGACACAGATCCACGAGCGGGTCGCTGACCGTTGTGCCGCGTTCGGCATGGAGGAGGTCACACCCGTCGAGGTGCTGCTCCAGTCCGTCACACGCGCCAACGCGAGGCTCGCGGCGATGAACCGGACGCTCGCGATCCGCGGCACGCAGGGCATCCAGCAGAAAAAGATCCTCGACGCGATCGGTGAGTTCTGCGAGGAGAGCCACCACGGCAGCGGGCTGGCCAACGCGATGTCGCACATCGCACGCTCGGCTTCGGATCTCATCGACGGCGATCTCTTTACGATCGTGACACAGGCGGACCGACGCCAGCACTGGCGCGTGTTCAGGTTCACGCACGACGGTCAGCTGGTGCGATCAGAGGTGCTCGAGCCGCCGCCGATCACAGACAACGAGCGGGCAACGCTCTCGATGCTCGCCGACTCGAACGAAGCGATGAAGCACGGCTCAACGATCATGCCCTGGCTCTGCAGGTACGCAGCTGAAGCGACGGAACCCGAGGATGTACGCGTACTGCCTCTCTTGACTGGCGAGGAATCGATCGACAGGCCCGGTCAGTCGGCTCTGCTTCTGGTCGAGAGTGACTTTGAGGAGTCGGTCCGCAGTTCGATCCAGCGCAAAGCGCTGCTCTCGGTCTGGGGGATGGCAGTCGCGTCGGCGCTTCGTCACGAGGACAGCAGAAGGCTGAGCGACGAGCTCGCGGATCGACACCGCGACCTGACTGCAACGCAGGCCAAGCTCGCCGAGAGTCAATCGATGGCGCGTCTGGGTGTGATGACAGCCGGCGCTGCGCACGAGATGAACAACCCGCTGACGGTTATCAAGGGGTATGCCCAGGTCCTGCGTACCCGCGTGGGAGACCCGGAGCTGCGCAAGATTGCGGAGAAGGTCGGTCAGTCGGCGCAGGAGATCAGCGATCTGATCTCGAGCATGAACCTCATCGCAGATCCGCCCGAGCCAAAGCCAGAGAAGTCGTCGATCCAGAGTCTCATCAACGAGGCGGTGATGGCATCACGCGAACGGACGCGCATGAACTGCGCCTCACGGGTATCGGTGCCGTCACATTTCCCGGTGGCGTTGGTTGATCCGCAACTCCTTAGACAGGCGTTGATTGAGCTGATCAGCAACGCGGCGGAATCGGGATCTGACGAAATCATCGAGATACGTGTTCAAATCGATCAACTCGACGACCGACTCCTGCTCATGGTCAAGGACCACGGCCGGGGCATGTCCCAGAAGACCGTCGAGCACGCGTTCGATCCATTCTTCAGCGACAAGCCCGCGGGCAGACAGACCGGGCTCGGTTTGTGCAGGGCACGCCGCGTCATCGAGCTGATGGGCGGCACGGTTTCGCTCTCGTCCAAGGAGGGACAGGGAACGCGGGCGCTAGTGACACTCCCCTCGTGGAGGGTGTCTGAGAAGGACAGAGAGATCGGCAAGGCGGCGTAGTCCGCCAAGCCACGGAAGGCGAGATCGAGTCGATGGGTATGACGCGGAGAAACAACAACAGCGAAGAAGGCGGCCGGCGCAACCGTGTCCGCGCCCGCGCCAGCCAGAGCATTGAGCCTGTCCCCGCCGAGCGTCACGCCTTGGCGCGAGCCCTCGTCGTTTCTGAAACCGACGCGACAGCCATGCTCGTGGGCCCGACGCTGGGCGAACTCGAGATCCCGATGGAGTGTGAGTGCGGAACGAGCGAGGCGCTTGTCCGCATCGATTCCAACGACCGGCCGCGTATCGATCTCATCTTGCTCGACAACAGCATCCACGACGCCGACGAATTCGCAAAGCAGCTCTCGCTCGATCACCCATCGATCGCGCTCGTGGTCATCAGCCAGAACGCGACACTCGACGAGGCCATCGACGCGATGCGCGCCGGCGCGGTTGACCTGATCAACGCAGCCGACGGCCCGGACAACGCTCGGCCCGCGATCCACGCGGCGCTCGAACGCGCACGCATCGCCAGGCACCGCGAAGACCGGACGGAGCGTCTCCGCACCGTCTGCAGGAAGCTCAACAGCGCACGCCACGAGGTGACCAACCAGGTCTCCGACATGTGCAACGACCTCGTCGACGCGTACCGCGAGCTCTCGGGCGAGATCGACAAGCTCTCGGTCAGCGGGGAGTTCAACGGCATCATCCGCCAGGAACTGGAGATCGAGTCGCTCCTGCGGGCCGTGCTCGAGTTCATCCTTGCCAAGAGCGGACCGACGAACGCTGCGGTGTTCCTGCCCGCCTCGGGCAGCGAGTACAGCCTGGGCGCGTACGTGAACGCGGACATCCCTAAGTCGAGCGTGGATTCGCTTCTTGATCATCTCGCCGAGGTCCTTGCGCCGCGTTTCGAGCACCGCCCGGGCGTGCACCAGTACGACTCCCGCCGAGAGGTGCACCGCCTGATGGGCGCCGATGCGCACTGGCTCCCCGACCAAACGCTGCTGGCGTTCCCGTGTCACCACGACGACGAGTGCCTGGCGATCGTGACGCTCTTCCGCGACGACCACGAGCCGTTTGGCTCAGAGATCGTGCAGATCCTCGAAACCATCAGCGGCCTGTTCTCGCGCCAGCTCGCGCGGATCATCCACGTCCACCACCGCCACCTGCCCAAACACAAATGGGGCGCGCTGGGCGACGAGCCCGACAACTACGACTTCGATGACGGGCCGGACGATATCGATCTGGCGGCGTAAGAAGCCCCGCAGCTGCGCTCACATCGTGTGCTCGGTATGAAACTCGTGCGGCGTGATTCCCAAGAATCTGTCGCACGGGGCAGCATCCATAAAAGCGGATAGACTCGCATCACGGCCGGCACTGCCCCTATGGGCCGGGAAAGGTATTGGTGCGCCATGCTCGACAGCCTGTTCTCCAACGGCGGGATCTGGTTCTCGATCCCGGCGATCATCGGGACGATCTACTTCCTTATTCAGATCTTCATGGGAGGCATCGGGGGCGATCTCGATATCGATGTCGACCTCGAAGGCGCAGGCGACGTCGGCCTGGGCGATGCACCCGGCGCCGAGTTCGGCGTGCTCAGCGCACAGACACTCAGCGCGTTCTTCATGGGATCGGGCTGGATGGGCTTCGCGGCTCTGCGACTGCTCGACTTCGGGTTCACAGGCGCGGTCCTGGTCGCGATCGGCGCGGGCGTGTTCTTCGCGTGGCTGATCATCAAGGTCATGCGCACGATGATGAGGCTTCAGAACTCGGGCAACGTCGCGATCCGTGACACGGTCGGGCTCTCGGGTGATGTGTACGTGCAGGTGCCGCCCGAGGGGCAGGGCATGGGACGCGTCAAGGTCGTGCTCGGCAGCCGCCAGCGCGAGTTCAACTGCGTCCAGGTCGGCAGCGACCCGATCCCCTCACGCACGAGCGTGCAGGTCACCGACGCCAACGCGACCACAAACACACTTACAGTTGAGCGTTCATCATGAACGCGGGAGGAACCAACTTGATCAACTCGCTCACACTCGCACAGTCTGAGGGCGGCATCGGGGGCATGCTGCTCGTCGGCATCGCCGTCGGCACAGTCCTCTTGCTCTTCCTTGCTGTCTTCCTCGCGACGCGGTACAAGCGATGCCCGTCGAACCGGGTGCTCGTCATCTGGGGTCGCGGGGGCGGCAAGCAATCGGCGCGGTGCTACCACGGCGGCGGTCAGTTTGTCTGGCCCGTCATCGAAGACTTCGCGTACATGACGCTCGAGCCCCTCGTGATTGACATCCCGCTCGAGGGTGCGCTGTCGCTCAACAACATCCGCGTGAACGTGCCCTCGACGTTTACCGTGGGTATCTCGACGGACACTGTGATGATGGCCAATGCCGCCGAACGTCTGCTGGGGCTCCCGCCTCAGGCGGTGCGAGAGCAGGCGCAGGACATCATCCTTGGTCAGCTGCGTCTTGTGATCGCGACGCTCTCGATCGAAGAGATCAACAAGGACCGCGAGAAGTTCATGGGGCTCGTCAACGAGAACGTGACCCAGGAGATCAACAAGATCGGCCTTGAGCTGATCAATGTGAACATCCGAGACATCACGGATGAGTCTGGCTACATCCAGGCGATCGGTCAGCGCGCCGCGGCCGAGGCGATCAACAAGGCCAAGGTCGAGGTGGCGCAGGCGAACCGCGACGGTGCGACCGGTGAAGCGGTCGCCCAGCGTGAGCAGACGGTCAGCGTTGCCAAGGAAATGGCATCGGCGACCGAGGGTGAGAAGGCTGCTGAGCAGACGCAGCGTGTCGCGGTCGCTGACCTTGAGGCGCGGGCGATCCAGGGTGAGGTCGAGTCGAAGCGAGACCAGGACATCGCCATCGCCGAGCGGAACGCTGAGACGGCGGCGGCAGCCAAGCGCGCCGAGCAGAGCCAGCGTGTCCAGGTCGCCGAGGCCGAGGCTCGTGCGGTCGATGGTGAGAACACGAGTCGCGCCGAGATCGCCGAGTCGAACGCGAAGCTCGCAGAGATCCGAGCCGAGGCCAAGCGTCGCGCTGATGTCGCGGCGGCGGAAGCCCTCGAAGCGATTCTGCGCAAGGAACGCGAGCAGGAGCTGGCAAGGCTCTCGAAGGAAGAGCTGGCGCCACAGGAAATCGAGAAGCAGCGGATCGAGATCGCGGCGGAAGCCGAGGCCGAGAAGCAGCGGCGCGAAGCAAAGGGTGAAGCCGATGCGATCCTCGCCAAGTACGAGGCCGAGGCGGCTGGTGTGCAGAAGGTGCTCGAGGCGAAGGCCGAGGGTTACCGCAAGCTCATGGAAGCCGCGGCGGACAACCCGAACGTCGCGCCGACCCTGCTCATGATCGAGCAGCTGCCCGAGCTTGTCCGCGAGCAGGTCAAGGCGATCCAGAACCTCAAGATCGACAAGGTCACGGTCTGGGATTCGGGTCAGGGCGGCAGCATGCTCGAAGGCAAGGGCAATTCGACCGCCAACTTCCTGAGTGGGCTCATCGGTTCGCTCCCCCCGGTGCACGAGCTGGCACAGCAGGCCGGTGTTGAGCTTCCCGGCTACCTGGGCAAGGTCGCCGAGGCGGACAGCCCCGCACCGATTGAGCAGAAGCCCATGAAGCCATCCAAGCCGTCAGGCGATGAGAAGGCCTAATTCAGAATAGAAACCAACTCACCGGGCCCCTTGCACACGCGAGGGGCCCGTTTATTTTTGCACATCAATCCACTCGTGCGAATTCGAGTACGAACGGGTTGCGTTCATCGGACACGAAGTTCACCGTCGCGATCATCGTGTCGCCTTCGAGGTCGTACACGATCGCCTCGACATCGCTCTCCGGATCGGTCATGACAAACCGGACGCTGTCATCATCGATGAGCTCGGCTCTGCCCTCG
>WUAK01000127.1 GCA_009827205.1 Phycisphaeraceae bacterium
AAGAACGATGCGCCCGGGTTCGCTGTGACGTGCCGCTTGCCCGCATTGATAAGCTCGGGATCGCCAGATCCGTCGGCGGGGGAGGGTCCCATTCCAAGCAGTCCGTTCTCGGTGTGGTAGACGAGTTCGCGTCCCTCGGGCACGTACTTGGCAACGAGTTCTGGGATTCCGATGCCGAGGTTGACATACGACCCGTTTGGGATGTCCTGAGCGAGGCGCTTGGCCATCTCCTCACGGGTCCATCCCTTGAGTGATACTTCGGTACTCATGGGTACACCGCCCCGGCTGCGACCAGTTCAGACTCGTGTAAAGGCTTGGCTACCTCGACGACCCGCTCAATAAACACGCCAGGAGTGACAATCGTCTCGGGATCGAGTTCGCCAGGCGCCACAACTCGCTCGGCTTGCACGACCGCGGTCTCGGCAGCCATCGCCATGATGGGCCCGAAGTTGCGTGCGGTCTTGTTGTAGATGACGTTGCCGTGCGTGTCCGCGACGCGCCCTTTGATGAGCGAGAAGTCGGCCTTGAGCCCACGCTCCATGAGGTACTGGCGCCCTTCGAACTCACGTGTTTCCTTGCCCTCGGCGAGGGGTGTGCCGACGGCACTTGGGGTATAGAACGCGGGGATACCCGCGCCGCCCGCTCGGATGCGTTCGGCAAGCGTGCCCTGCGGGACAAGCTCGAGTTCGAGTTTGCCCGCGTGGTATAGCTCAGGGAATACCGTTGAGTTTGCGGTACGAGGATATGAGCAGATCACTTTCGACACTCGCCCGCTTTTGATGAGTGCGGCTAGGCCGACCTCGCCGCTGCCCGCGTTGTTGCTGACGACTGTGAGGTCTTTCGCACCTTGGTCGATGAGCGCATGAATCAGTTCGATCGGGCTGCCGGCTTCGCCGAACCCGCCGATCATGACCGTCGCGCCGTCGCGAACATCTGCCAAGGCCTCGGCGATCGAGGCCGACTGCTTGTTGATCATCAGCTGGCTTCCTTGGCCAGTTCTTCCAGGTCTACCTTCTTTGTCTGGACGCGGCTGTACTCGAACAGCCCGGCTTCGTCGAAAAGAACGCGGTCCTCGTAGTCATCAAACCACATCGCGTCCGGGTTTCGTCCGACGATACAGACCTTCCCGACTTCAGGTGCGTCGGCGGGGTTTCTCAGGAGCTTGAAGATCACCACGCCGTTCTCGGCACCGGGGAGACCCGGGATTGGCTTGTCGGTGACCGCCGCAACCTCGGTCTTGCCCTTGTAGTGTGTGATCGAGAGCTTCGCATGCTTCTCGACACCCGAGAGGCCCTTCTGGGATTCGTTCATGATCTGCCAGGCCTTCTCGATCGGGACGTTGAAGGCCTTGTAGGCGACGATGTCTCGGCCGCAGAAGAAGTAGTGGTTCTCTGCACCGATCCGCTTGATTTCACGCTGCATGATGCGCAGCGCGTCGGAGTCGTCGTTGATGTCCTTGATGATGGGGGTCTGGTTCTCGACGGTCAGCCAGCCGCGCGAGACGAGTTGGGTCATGGCCTCGACTGCGTCAGGGTTCCAAACGAATGTGCCGAAATCTTCCTTGATGTAGTTGCCGTCATCGTCCTTGGCGAGGAACTCATCGGGGTGTTCGAAGTGGAGCATGAAGTGCATGCCCACGTGGGGGTAGGTCTCGTGGAACTTGTCAAGCATGTCGAGGAATGTCTTGTCGAAGCGCTTGGGGTAGAAGGCCATTTCCTTCGTCCCGATCCGGATTGATTCGATACCGGCCTCGGCGAGTGCTCCGAACCATGCGGCGAGCTTGGAGTTGTTCAGAACCATCGGGTCGCCGCCCGAGAGGAGGATCTCGCGGAGCTTTTCGCGTCCGGTTTCTGGGTGACGACCGCCGCCTGCTTCAACCTCGGCATTGTGCTTCTTGATGTACGCCACGATCTCAGGGATCTTGGCGAGGCCCTTCTTGGCGACTGTGCCGTCCTGGCGCTGGATTTCCTTGCGAGCGATGAGCTCTTCGCGGTAGCAGAACCTGCAGTGCGCGGAGCATGTCGAGACGACATACATCAGTCCCATCTCGTACTTGTGGAGCAGCCCTTCGACGGGGCTGTAGTCCATCTGGTTGCCTGGGTCTTCTGAGCCCTGCATGTTGACGGTCTCGTCGGGGCTTGCCTTGACGAGACGCTGCATTGGTTTGCTTTTCTGCGCGAGATTGAAGTAGTGCCTGGTTACTTTCACAGGCATCCGGGTTTCGACGTCGCGTTCGGATCCCTTCAGCACGCGGAGCTGAACGACCTCGTCCGAGCTGTAGAAGCTCATCATGTCCTCTGGCGCCTTCTCATTGAAGAAGGGGGCCAGGCCGTTGATGATCTCGCGTTGGTATTTCTCTTCGACAACAGTGTCGAGGAATGCCTGTTCCCTGTCCGAGGGGGTGTGCTTGAGAGACATATTTGAGCTCCGCTGGTGAATCGCCTTGGTTCCGGTGTAACAGAGTGTACACTATCGAGATGTCTTTGCAACAAACTGACCAGTCCATGTCGCAAGATTCCATCCAGGACCTGGTCTCTGCCGCGGCCGATATCCTCACACCCACCGAACGCAGGATCGCCGAGGTTGTGGTCGCCGATCCGACGCTGATCGCCTTCGGTTCCGTCAGCGATCTGGCGGGTCGAGTGGACACCAGCAGACCTTCTATCGTCAGGTTCGCGACGAAGCTTGGATTTCAGGGGTACACCGATCTGCAGTCTTGGGTCCGAAGAGGTGTGGTCCGCCAACTCTCAAAGCCGAGCGATCGTGTCCGGCGCGGGAAGCACACCTCGGATTCATCTCGTCAGGAGATCGTGGATGCCACACTTTCCGTTGCGGATGTGTTTGCGGACGGAAAGCTGGCCACGCTTGCTGAGCCGATCGTTGGCGCGCGGAATGTATGGATCATCTCGGGTGAGTCATCTCGGGCCGGGGCATACGTGCTGCTAAGCGGGCTTTCGATGATCAGGCCGAGCGTGAGCCTTATCGAAGCCCACACCGTTGGTCGTGACATGTGCCACGCGGACCAACGGGATGTAGCGGTTGCTTTCGACTTTACTCGGTACAGGCGGAACGCTGTCACTACGGCGAAAGGTATGGTAGATCTGGGTGTGCCCATGGTGGCGATCACTGATAGCCCGTTGTCACCCCTGGCAGCGTTGACGCCTCTTTGGTGCGAACTCAAAATCCCGCCGGTCGGGCCTTTTGACAGTTCATTGCCAGCAGTGGCAGCTGCTGAGATTTTGGTCGCGGAGGTGGTCGATCAATTAGGGAATAAAGCCGCAGAGCGGATTGATAAGCTGGAACAGCAGTGGCGCGCCACAGGTACATTCTATGAAGCCTGAGGGAAGCTGGCTGGGATCCCGATAACGGTCGAGCTACGGGTTTCTGCTCGATTTCAAATGAAACTGAACCCGGGCAGCCCGATCATGTAGAATGAGTTGAAGTGATGAGTTCTTTCGTCTCCATTCTTGTCTTGCTTTCGGTTGTCGCGATGCCTGTGCATCTCGGCAGAACGAACGATTGCAGCGACTGCTGTGAGCCAGAATCAGCCGCGGTGTTGCAGGTAGTAGCCAACGACGACTGCTGTCCACTGACCTCGCCTGTGCAGAGTCCGGCACATGATTCTGAAGACGAGCCCGACGAAAGCTCTCCGGGCGACTGCTGCAAGTGCCCGCTGCGTTGCTGCACGAGCGTGAATCCGAACCCGATCCTCGGCCAATCGGTAGAGGAGATGGATGAAAGCGACTCGTTCGCAGGCGACGTGATCGCGAAAGGGCTGGGCATCGCCCGGAGCCCGCATCTCGATTCAATCAAGCGACCTCCAAGGGCCTGACACACCTTCTGCGCCGAAGGTATGCGCTTTGCGCATTCGTGTTGAGTCTCTGGAGAAAGCGAATCAATGGAAAACAAAAAATTGACTCCGCTCGGCTCAGTCCGAGCAAGGGAGTGGCTGTACCAGGCTGTGCTCCCAGGGTGTGTTCTTGTAGCGACGATTGGTGTGCTCACTTGGAGCGCATGGCCTGTTCTTCGCAAGGACCGGACTGTGCAGGTTGCTCAAGTGGTTTTCGATCGCTCCATGCCGAACGCTCAGGCGGCAGGGGGGGCGGAGCAGCCATCAGCCGACACCGGGCCTGTTGTCCAGGCTGCCGGTTGGCTTGAGGCGGAGCCTTACTACACGGCGTGTACGGCGCTCGTCGATGGGATCATCGACAGAATGCATGTGCTCGAGGGTGATCTCGTCGAGAAAGGCGATGTCGTCGCGACGCTGGTTCGTGAGGACGAGGAACTCAGGCTCCGCAAAGCGGAAGCCGATGTGCTGGCGGCACAAAGCCGGGTCGAATTGGCCAAAGCTGAGTTTGCTGCCGCGCAGGCAGCGTGGGACGACCCGGTCGGGCTCGATCGGGCAATCGAGACGAGTGAGGCCTTACTCGCGGCGAGCAGAGCCGAGCTTGCTCAGCTCCCATCGCTCATCACAGCGGCCCGCGCGAGGCTAGAGCGGTTCGAAGCCGAGCAAAGGTGGATCGAGCAATCTCGAACGGGCGGCGCGGCGACAGAGCTCGAATTCATAGTTGCTCAGAAAGCCGTGGAAGCAGAACGCGGAGAGGTAGATGCGGTGGAGGCCCGTCGACCGCTGCTTGAAGCGAGGGTCAGAGAGTATGAAGCGGAGCAGCGCGCTGCTAGGCGTGCGCTCGATCTGCGGATCGAAGACCGTAGACGTTTAGAAGCTGCGAGAGCAACTATTGGTGTTGAAGAGTCAAAGCTCGTGCAGTTGCAGGCGGTGCGCGATGAAGCGGCGCTTGCGCTCGAGCGGACAGTCATCAGGGCACCGATCACCGGATACGTACAGAATCGACTGAAGGGTCCCGGTGACAAAGTCATGCGGATGATGGACAACCCGCATTCGAATCACATCGTGCATTTGTACGATCCTGAGAAGCTCCAGGTTCGTGTTGATGTGCCGCTCGCAGACGCCGCGCACATTCGTGTGGGGCAGCCTTGTGAAATTGTTGTCGAGGTGCTTCCTGATGTGATATTCAGGGGTGAGGTGATCATCGTCACGCATCAGGCGGACCTACAGAAGAACACGCTTGAGATCAAAGTGAAGGTCCACGATCCAGATCCGCTGCTGAAACCCGAGATGCTCAGCCGGGTGCGCTTTCTGAGTAGAGGTCCAATGGACAGGCCGTTACTCGATAAAGATGTAACCAGCAGCAATTCGACTGTACTTGTTCCTGCGGAAACTCTCGACAGATCCTCTGATGTTCATCGGGTCTGGGTCATCTCAGACCGGCGCCGAGGGCGGGGAGTACTTCAACCGGTCGAGGTTCAGTCGCTAGGAACTGAAAACGGATGGTTGCGGGTCACGGGTGAAATACAGCCGGGGGCGTTGCTGGCTATCGCGGAGCCGGGGTTGCGTGAGGGGATGCGCGTGGCCATAACGGAGGATGACTCATGAACTTCATCACTTGCCGGGATCTGACTCGCGAGTATAAAAAGGGCGACACGATCATCAAACCGCTTGACGGGGTCGATCTAGATATAACAAGTGGTGACTTTCTTGCTCTCATGGGCCCAAGTGGGAGCGGAAAAACAACGCTTCTGAATCTTGTTGCTGGGATAGATTCGCCAACAAACGGATCGCTCGTCATTGACGGCACGGACTTGTCCAAGCTCAGCCGAAACAAACTCGCGGCATGGCGTTCGAAGCACGTCGGATATGTCTTCCAACTCTACAACCTGGTTCCTGTGCTAACTGCGTATGAGAATGTTGAATTGCCGTTGCTCCTGCATGATCTATCGAAGAAACAGAGGCATGAGAGGATTCAAATAGCGCTTGAACGCGTTGGGATTTCTGACCGTGCCGAGCACTTTCCGAGGCAGCTATCGGGCGGTCAGGAGCAACGGGTTGCTATCGCTCGGGCGATTGCGACCGACCCGGACATTATCGTTGCCGACGAACCGACGGGCGATCTTGACAAGTCTTCGGCTCACGCTGTCATGCAGCTTCTGCAGACATTGAATTCTGAGTTGGGTAAGACGATCGTTATGGTGACACATGATCCGAAGACTACTGAGTATGCGACTCGGACTCTGCACCTTGAAAAGGGCAAGCTTGTAGAGGCGGAGGCTGTGGCATGAAAATAATCAGGTGCTTCCCGTACGTTACCAAGCAGATCACGAGGCATCGGGTCCGGTCTCTTCTTACCGTTTTCGGCATTGCGATCGCGATGTTTCTGTTTACATCGGTGCAGGCGATGAATGATGGTGTACTCGAAGCGACGACCGCGACCGCGAGCGACACAACACTCGTTGTGTACCGCGAGGATCGTTACTGTCCCGCTACGAGTCAGTTGCCACAGGATTATCAGAGACGGATAGAGGGCATCGATGGGGTATCGAGTGTGACGCCCATGATGGTTGTAGTTTCGAACTGCCGAACGAGTTTAGATGTTGTGACGTTCAGAGGAGTGCCCAAGGAATCGTTCCTAAGCGGTGCCGGGAAAGGCATAGAAGTCATTTCGGGCTCTGCTGAAGACTGGCTGAGTCGGACGGATGCGGCGCTGCTGGGCGAGACTCTTGCGAATCGTCGAGGCTTGAAACCGGGTATGCGTTTCGATGCTGCGGGGATAACCGCCACAGTCGCGGGTATCGTGCGATCTGACAACCCACAGGATCAGAATGTTGCGTATACGGCTCTTGAATTTGTTCAGCTGGCGGGCCGAGATCGGCTAGGAATCGTGACCCAGTTCAATGTCAAGGTCACGGATTCGGCATTGCTTGACCCTGTGGCTGATGAGATCGATGAGATGTTCCGGACTGCACAGGAGCCAACGGCTACCTTTGGTGAGAAGGCGTTCATCGGGAGATTAGCCGATGACATTATCGAGTTGGTTGGGTTCGCACGCTGGCTCGGGCTTGGCTGTCTCGCGGCGGTCCTTGCCCTAGTTGCAAACTCGATTGTTCTTGGTGTGCAGAGCAGGATTGCTGAGCACGCGGTGCTGCAGACTCTTGGCTACAAGAGTTGGGTGATTGCTGTTCTCATTATCGCAGAAGGTGTGCTGCTTTGCGCTATTGGCGGGTTGCTTGGCGCGGTCGTAGCACTCTCGGTTGCTCGGTCTGGCAACTATGCGCTTTCTGTGGAGGGTACGTCAATCCCGATTGTTGCGGATTATGGTCTGCTTCTAATGGGTTTAGTGGTATGTGTGGTCATCGGGGTGATTGCCGGGCTTGTACCCGCGTGGCAGGCCTCGCGTCGTTCGATCGTTGAGTGTTTTCGTGCGGTATGAGGTATGCGAATGAGACAAATTCCATTTCAGTATGCCGTGCGGAATCTGGGGCGCAGCCCTGTTCGGCTTGCCGCGTCACTCATCGGAACGAGCCTCGTTGTGCTCTTGATTCTTGCGTCCGGCGGATTTGTGCGTGGCATGCAGCTCACGCTCAATCAACAAGAATCGATGAACGAGAACATCATGATCATCGGTACTGGAAGCGAAGAGGGTGTTGAACGATCTCAGATTGACGCGGCTGTTGAAGGTATCGCAGCCGCGAGTGTACCTGGCTTAAAGCAGCGTGCCGGCGTGATATACGCTTCTGCCGAGATCCATGCCGCCTTGCCCGTTCGGGAGAGCCGTTCCTCTTCGAAAGACCTCAACGCGGTGATACGGGGTGTTCGGCCAGTTGCCTTTCTTGTGCATTCTGATGTCGAGATTATTGAGGGGCATGCGCCACGGCCAGGAATGGATGAGATATTGGTAGGTCAACTCGCAGCGACGCGTCTCGGAGTTCCTCAGGAGCGTTTAGCGGTTGGCAACAAGCTTCATTTTGACAACCGTGACTGGACGATCTCTGGTCGATTTGCTGCTCCCGGCACGGTGATGAATGCCGAGATATGGATGCCGTTGACAGATCTGCAAGTTGCAACGAAACGGGAGTCGACACTCTCCTGCGTCATTGTCACGCTCGATGACGCTACGTTCGCTGACGTAGATGTATTCGCAAAGAGCAGGCTTGATCTTGAGATCACCGCGCTGCCTGAGC
>WUAK01000128.1 GCA_009827205.1 Phycisphaeraceae bacterium
GTCTGCTCACCCGGGTCGAGAACCTCGCCGTACTTGTTGAGCAGGGCGATGGCCTCGTTGATGAGTCTGGTCTGCTGGCCGCGGGCCGCGTTGCGTGCCTTGGACCCGTCGGGGTCGTTGCGCTGCGGGCGGACCTCGACGTTTGCGATGTCGTACTGGAGACGGCGCAGTTTGCGGAGCGCTCTTGTGATGCCCTCGGACCAGCGGTCGAGCTCGCGACGCGCCGCGTCGGACTCGCCGTCGCCGTCCGAGTCGTCGAGCACGTACGCGACGTCCTCGATGCCCATCTCGAAGAACAGGTCATCGAGCGAGTCGGCTGTGCCCTTGGACACATCGAGCTTGTACGCGAGATCTGCGTCGAAGGTCAGAGCGTCGTTGCCCAGATTACGCACGAGGTCGTAGTCGGTGTCGGCGTTCTCGTCCTTGCCATCATCGGTGATGAGAATCCAGTCGCCGGGTGCTTCGCCCTCGAGGTAAACGGGCTTGCCGTTCTCGATCTTGTAGCTGAGTACGTAGCTCTTTTTGGTCATCGCGCGGACGAGGCGTGCGTCGTGCCCGCCCTCGATGGCCATGCCCTCGACGTGGCCGAGCCTGAGCGATTTCTGCTTGTCGCGGACGACCTCGTCGCCCATGGACCCGAACAGCTCATCGAGATCACCGACACCGCCCATGCGGCCGTCGCTTGTGAAGTAGATGTCTTCCTTGATCAGCGGGAGGAAGGCCAGGCCGCTCATCGCACGCTCGACCCAGAAGACGACCTGGGGCTCGTGGTCCCACTTGGCTCGCATCTCGTTGGTGAACACAGGCATGATCGACTCGGAGATGCGGTACTCCTCGAAGTCGCCCATGTCGTCGGTCAGCTCATCGGTAAAGCCTTCGAGCTGCTTCCAGTTGTTGTTGCACTTGACGATGATCACGTCCGCGTTCATCTCGCGGGCTTTCTCGACAGCGTCGGCGACCGGGGTCTTGCTGATGTCCCAGCCGACCTTGCCGGTCAGCTCCATGACGTAGACACGGGTCGCGTTCTCGGGCATGTCGGCTTCTGCTGCGTCGGCGCGATCAAACGTCGGCGTAGCGCTGGCCGAGCCATCGGTTGTCTGGCTCAACTCGGTGATCGAGATGATCTCGCTGCGCTGATAGGTTTTCTGTGCCGACATGGTGCCGACCCAGAGAACCGTCTCGACCTCGCTGTCGTTCTGTTTGACGATCTCGACCTTGACGGTCTGACCCGTCGTCAGCAGGATCTCGTGGGTCGGCTCGGCTGCGAAGCTCATCTCAAGAGCTGGTGCCGCGGCTGCGGCGGGCGCGGCTGTCAGAGCGAGACCCGCGACGCCCAACGTCAGGGCTGCGGCTTTGGCCAGGCGTGTCATCGATCGTTCCTTTCGGTCAGTCGCCATTGCGATTCCTCTTAATTACGGATGCCCATCCCACTCACCGAACCGATCGCTCGGGCGTGGAATTCCGGTTCGCTCCCCTGCCAATGAGCAAATGCTCAAGCCACGACCTGGGCCTCATCCGGGCATCAGTTTATACGACAGATACACCCGATCGGTGCTCTTCTGACGCGATTGACGGGATCAAACCCAGGCGGACGGCCAGACCTGGCTCGCCCCGTAAACCCTTAGACGCCCGATCCTCCCCCGGGTTCCTGAGTGTTGAGCAGTTTTTGAGCCAGTGATTTCGCACCCTCAAGGTCCGATATTCGACCCTCAAGCTGTGCGTCATAGACCTCGCTCAGCACCTCCTTGAAGGCTGGGCCCGGGCGGAACCCCATCGAGATGAGCACCTCGCCTGTCAGCAGGGGTTGGGGCTCGAGGCCCGAGGGGCTCGCACGCAGTTCCGCAACTCTCGTTGAAACCAGATCGGCAAGGGGCGAATCGACGGCGGCGACACACGCGAGAGCCGACCCGAACTCTGATTTGACAGCGAGCCTTTTCTGGAACGCGACGGACCGATCGAACCAGTCGGCGTGCAGATCGCGCGCGATGCGGATGATCGCGTCGACCGAATCGTGCTCGGTGTTCGAGAGGCAGAGCGCCTCGCGGTAGAGGCGAGTCTCACCATCGAAGCCCTGGCGGTCGATGATCCAGGCAGCCATCGCGCAAGGGAAGTCGGCGGAGGCATCGAGACCCGAGAGTCTCAAGAGGCTGCCCGAGCCCGGCGCACCGAAAATTGCTCGTTCCAGGTCGAGGACTGCCAGCAGCTCAACCGCGCGTGCGCGGCTCGTGTGCGAGAGCATCCGCCTGAGTTCCTGACCAACCCGCTCGACGCTCACGCCTGTGAGATCCCCCGCGTGCTCGGTGATCGCACCCGCGGTGACCGGATCGATCTGGCAATCGAATCTCGCGGCGAAACGCACAGCTCTCAGCGCACGAAGGTGGTCCTCAGCGAGCCTGTCCTCTGGGTTTCCAACGGCACGGATGAGTTTGTCCTCGAGATCCCGCATGCCTCCGACATGGTCCACAACGTGGCCGTGGATGCTTGGCGAGTCTTCCGCGGCGAGCGGATCGAGAAACAACGCGTTGATCGTGAAGTCGCGACGGTTTGCGTCGGCGATGTCGTCGGCGAACTCGACCGAGTCGGGCCGGCGTTTGTCGGAGTAGCTGCCGTCCTTGCGGAATGTCGCGACCTCGACGCCCTCGCTGGGTCCGGTCCTGACGATGACGACGCCGAAGTGAGCGCCGACGTGCGCCGTCGAGCGGAAGAGCTTGGCGATGTCCTTCGGTCTTGCGTCGGTAGCGACGTCGAAGTCCTTGGGGTGCAGGCCCAGGAGTTCATCGCGGACGCACCCGCCCGCGAAGAGGGCTTTGTATCCCGAAGCCTGCAGGACCCGGACGACCTCTACCGCGTCTCGCCTTGCGCGCAGCGCATCAGTCGTCGGGTTATCACTGCCGCCCGTTGATCCTGTCTCGCTCAACGAAGAATCCCCGGTTAGATCCGTGCTGTTCGGTGCACGCCGAGGCACAGGATGCAACCGTTGTGCCGATCGCTCAAGGCTTGAACGTCCTCGCAGCACCCCATATCACTGACCCGCCAGCATGGATTCGATGCGATCGGTGAACTCGCTTCTGAGCTGCGCGTGACGCGTCGGCGCCGCCGGTCCGACAAAGCCCTGGTGTACACCGGTGATGTTTCCCGCAGCATCGACAAAGACGACGGTCGGGTACGCCGCGACCTTGTCGAGCGCGCCGAGCCTCTCGGTTGCTTCAGCCTTGTTGCGGTTGCCCGCGACGAGGATCTGGAAGGGCACTTCTTTGGACTGGATGTACTTCTCGACCGCGAGGGCCTGTTCCTCGAATTCCTTCGGTGACTCGAAGGCGAGACCAACGATCTCGAGGCCCTGATCGTGATACTGCTCATAGACAGACGTGAGGTACCGCGTGGCGTCGGCGCAGTTGTGGCACCAGGTGCCCATGACATAGATCAGCCTGGGCGAGCCCTGCGGCGCAATTTCTGAGAGGTTCACTTCCTGTCCCTGCGTGTCGCTGAACGAGAGGTCGGCGAGTTCGATACCGTCGTTCCACTTGGTGAGTTCGAACAGGTTTGGCAGCGCCGCGTCGCCGTCGGGGGAGGCGGTGAACCCCTCCGCATGGTGCGCGAGTGATCGGAAGGTGCCGATGAGGGTGCCGTCGGCTTCGAGGGTGCCGTCGTAGAGCAGACCCGAACCGCCGGTGAATCTTGAGAGCCTGAGCCTGCCGTTCTGGAATGTGCCGGCGAGGTGCCCGTCGTCACCGGTTGGTGTCATGACCGTGCCGTAGACGTTGATGCCGTCGGGAAGCGTTTGCAGCTCAGCAACCGCGGGGCCCTTTCTTCTGTCGAACGTGACGGACCATCGCTCAGCAAGCTTGGCGGGTTCTGCATCTTCATCCGAGTCTTCCGATTCGATCCACTCGAAGCGTCTCGTGTCGCTGACCTGCGCCGAGAAAGGCAGTCTGTACTCGACGTTCTCGCCCTCGCTGTTGGCGCGGGTGTAGATGTACTCACCGCCGAGGCCTGTGTTTGTGGAATTGATCGTTGCTTCTATGCGGGCGTCTGTGTTTGGGAACGTGATGGTGTAGGACGGGTTGTTGTTCTCGAGCTTCGCCGGGAGCGTCTCGACTCCGTTGCGCAGCCAGATGTCCCAGAAGGGCAGCTTCTGCTCGTCTCGGTAGAACCTGACAACGAAGTTGAACGAGAGCACTTTCGCGTCGGGCAGCTCGATCTCGCCCCTCCAGATCCCCTTACGTGGGCCCCAGTCGACTGTGTTCTCGTCGTTCTGAACCTGCCTCGGCGGCGGCTCACCCGTAACGTCCATCTCTTCGGGCTGCGGCAGCTGCTCGGCCTGCGCTGAGGCAGCAGGGGCGAAACCGAGCAGCAAAGCAACCAGCAGAGCCGAGACACAACTCGTGAGTGTGGGAAGTTTGTTCATGCCCCGATCATAGAGCCCGTGGGCCTCACCTACCATGGTTGATGCTCGATACCGCATTCAGCACGATCGACGAGGTTCTCGCGGATCTCAGGCAGGGCAAGATGATCGTTCTCACGGACGACGAGGACCGCGAGAACGAGGGTGACATCGTGATGGCCGCCGAGTTCGTGACACCCGAAGCGATCAACTTCATGCTGAGCGTCGCCCGCGGGTATATGTGCCTGAGCCTGACCGAGGAGGACTGCGACCGCCTCGGCCTGCACGCTCAGAGCCCGATCAACACGAGCGTGAGAGCCACCCCGTTTACGGTCTCGATCGACGCCTCGCCCGCGCACGGCGTGAGCACGGGAGTCAGCGCCAAAGACAGGGCCGAGACGATCAAACTCGCGATCGACCCCAGCTCGAAACCGGACGATTTCGTCAGGCCCGGGCATATCAACCCGCTCCGCGCCCGCGACGGCGGCGTGCTCGTCAGGATCGGGCAGACCGAGGGCTCCGTGGATCTCTGCAAGCTCGCTGGGCTCAAACCCTCGGCGATAATCATCGAGATCATGCGCGACGATGGCGAGATGGCGCGTGTCCCCGATCTCATCGAGCTCTGCAAGCAGCACGGCATGAAGATGTGCTCGGTCAGACAGATCATCGAGCACAGGCTCAAACGAGCTGGCATCGTTGAAAGGCTTGACCCGAAACCCGGCACGAAGATCGAAACTCCCGAGGGCGAGTTCAATCTCGTGGCGTTCCAGTCGGTTGTGGACCCGCTGCCTCATATCGCTCTTACCGTCGGCGATGTCGGTGCGCTCGATTCTTCCTCCGGACAGGTCATCGAGTCCGACAAACCGACGCTCGTGCGCGTCCACAGGCGCGATCTCCTGGGTGACATCTTCATGGCGTCGGGCGACGCGCAGCCACACTCGACGGGCGACATCCTGCGGGCCTCGATGCGGGCGATCCAGAAAGAAGGAAGGGGAGCGCTGATCTACCTCAGACCCCACGGCCTCGGTGATGGTCTCAGCCAGCGACTCACAAGACCCGCGGGTCACTCGGTGGAAGACGCTCCGCAGCAATCGGTCTCCGCACCGATGCTCGAGTACGGCGTGGGGTGTCAACTCGTCAGGGCGCTTGGCATCTCCAAGATCCGGCTGCTGAGTAATTCGAGCACCGAATACCCCCAGATCGAGGCGTTCGGACTTGAGATTGTTGAGCGGATGCCGCTATCTCTTAAGTAGAACCACTGATCTACATGCGATGTTTGGTAAACTATCGGTACACCGGTGGCCGGGTGTAGATACGCGCTCGTGTGGGCGCACCTGGCACCGCAACCAGTACTGATAAGAGGGAACACCATGCTTCACAGCACATCGAAGATCGGTCTCACGCTTGCTGCCGGGATCGCCGGCGGTTTCATGCTCAACGCTTCGCTCGCGCCGAGCCATGCGCTCCAACCCGAGGGCGAGATGCCGGACATGGACGAGATGATGGCTCAGATGGCGCTGCTTGGCGCACCCAACGAGCACCATGAGAAGCTGGCGCGCACTGTCGGCGAGTGGAGTGTCGACGCGACATTCAATATGCCCGACGGCAGCGAGATGAAGGGCACAGGCTCAATGAGCTGCAAGCAGATCCTCGACGGCCGGTTCATCAAAACCGATTTCAACATGCCCGAATTCATGGGCATGCCCTTCGTCGGCATCGGGTACAACGGCTACGACAACTCGACCGATAGCTACCAGGGTGTCTGGATGGACTCGATGTCCACCAAGATCTTCATGATGGACGGCGAATTCACGAGCGACGGCGAGTACATCGCGGTCGGTGAATCCGCGATGGGCACCAAGATGAAAATCGTCTCAACCATGCCCGATGACAACACCATCGAGGACAGCTTCTACGACTCGATGGACGGCGGCGCGACATGGATCCAGAGCGGCACCATGGCCTACACACGCAAGTAAGGAAACACGACCCATGAGCGAGCAACAGGAAATGGACTGCGCACCAGCGGGCCCCGTTGAGCAGCACGGTCTGTTCAAGCAGTTTGAGGGAACTTGGAAGGCAGAGGTCTCGATGTGGATGGCACCGGGTGATCCGATTCAGTCCACGGGGACCATGGTCAACACGCTCGACCTCGACGGCCGCTACCTGAAGCAGGACTACAAGGGCGATGCCGTGGACGGCCCGTTCCCGAACTTCGAGGGCCGGGGATTTTGGGGCTTCAATGACGTCACCGGGAAGTTCGAGGGTCTCTGGATCGACAACGCGTCGAACCAGATGGGCACCGAGCAGGGTGACTACGACGAGTCGACGAAGACCTGGACCATGCTCGGCGAGATGTCCATGCCGGGAGGCGCCAAGTACGGCAAGCGGAGTGTCATCGAGGTCGTCTCCGACAACGAGCACACGATGGAGATGTTCTTCACCGGCCCCGACGGCTCAGAAAGCAAGGGCATGCACATCCGCTACACGCGAGCATGATCTGATCCCCGCATTTGATCTGTGTATTTAGAAAGGCCCGGACCTCTCGTTGGTCCGGGCCCTTTCATTGATTGATTCAAACGCGCTCAGATTTTCGCGAATCTCGGGAGTTCGCCCACGAGCGGCTTGGCGTACTTGATGAACGCGTCGGAGACATCGTTGTTGCCCTTGAGGAACTCGGCCGGCATGTGCCGGGTCTTGGCGGCGACATCCGAGAGCTCGATGCGTTTGAAGCCCGACTCATACGGCTCGTCGCCCGTGCGGACGATGGCAACCGAACCGTCGGCGTTCCCTTGCGCCGCGACCTCGGCTGCAAACCGTCCTGCACCGCGGGCTTCGTACACATCGACAGGCGACTGGTCCGGGTAGCAGCGCTGCATGTAGCCAAGCGTGTCTGCACGGACGCGCGGCGGCTTGCCCCCCGAGGGTGTGAGCTTTGCCTTGAGCACATTTGCGAGCTGATCGCCCAGCGCACCAGACCCCGAGAGCTGCACGTTGCCATGGGCATCGGTCTCGCCCTGGATGAGCATTGCGCCGATGGACTGGCCGTCTTTATCCTGGATGCCCTCGCTGACCGCGATCTGGCACCTGCCGAGCCTGTCGTACGTATCGGCAACATCGTGCACAAACTGCTCTAGATCGAACGCGACCTCGGGCACGTAGATGAGATGAGGCCCGTCGCTCGCGTCGTTGCGAGCCAGCGCGCTCGCCGCGGTCAGGAAGCCTGCGTGCCGGCCCATGATGATGTTGACCTTGATGCCCGGGAGGGATGCGTTGTCGGCGCTGTCGGCCATGAGCGCCTTGGCCACGAAGCGTGCGGCAGACGGGTAGCCGGGCGTGTGGTCGTTCTCCATCAGGTCGTTGTCAACGGTCTTTGGCACGTGGAAGCAGCGGAGCTCGTATCCCGCCTCGTTGGAAACCTCGTTGACGATTCGGCACGCGTCGGATGAGTCGTTGCCGCCGCAGTAGAAGAAGTAGCGGATGTCGTGCTTCTTGCACGACTCGAAAATGCGTTTGCAGTAGTCGATGTCGGGCTTATCACGTGTTGAGCCGAGCGCTGCAGACGGGGTGTGACTCAGCGCCTCCAGCGCCGCAGTGCCCATATCTGAGAGATCAACGAGGTTGTCTTGTGTGAGCCCG
>WUAK01000129.1 GCA_009827205.1 Phycisphaeraceae bacterium
CCATAGCGGCACCTGGCTCGACGTTTCCCACTTTCTTGATGACCTCGATCAGCACAACGGTCGCCACGCCCGCCAGCGCAGCGCCGAAAAACATGATGAACGGGCTGATCGTCGCGGTCACGAGGAACGCGATGACAAGACCGGGCAGAACGCTGTGGCTGATCGCGTCGCCCATGAGCGATTGTCTGCGGAGCACGAGCAGGTTGCCGAGCAAGCCGCAGCAGATCGCGGCGAGTGAGCATGCCAGGAGCGGGAAGAGATCGGCTCCGATATCGAAGGTAATCATGATGCGCCCACTTCGATGCCGTGCATCGTGAGCTTGTGCTCGAGCTCTGCCACAAGTTCGGGCGTCAGCACGTGCTCGACCTGATCGACCGACCAATCAACATGGCTCGGCGCGATGTCCGCGTAGCTGACGAGGTACTGCTCCCAGAGTTTGTGGTTCCGACTGACCTGTGCGCCGCGCTCGAGCCCCGCCGGTGTGAGCCGCCAGCCTTCTGTCGTGACCGAGGCGAGGTATCCCTTGCGGTTAAGTGTGAGCTTCAGTAAAGGCAGCGTCCACAGAGGCCAGGCGCGGAGCCTGGCGAGCCCCCTGACCTGATCAACGGGGATCGGTCGGCCTTGCTGCTCGTACGCGGCTTCGAGCAGATGCTCGCTGGCGATCCTCATGTTCAGTATCAGTCTGCGAACAAGCGTTGCGAGTACTCCCCTCGCCGGTGCGCCGAGCATACTGATGACGAAGAGTACGCCAGCGGTCAGCACAATCACCGCGCCGGCGGGCTTGCGGGGCAGGAGCGCGGACACCGAAGAACCCAGGTAGCCACTCGATGCACCGATGAACCCGGATAGAAGCACGAGAAGCCAGAGACGATCTGTCCAGAACCGAGCAGAAACTGGCGGCAGGATCAGCATCGCGACAACAAGGATCAGACCAACCGCCTGCAGCCCGGCAACAGTCACGAGAATGACGAGCGCCATCATGATCAGATCGAGCAACGACACCGGCCAGCCCGTCGCTCTCGCAAACGACTCGTTGAAACAGACAAGCGAGAACTCTTTAAGCAGCAGAACCACAAGCAGCATGCAAACACCCGCGATGGATGCCATAACAATCGCATCCGCCGAGACCATCGTCGCGGCCTGTCCCATGATGAATTGGTCGAGACCCGCCGACCCGGCGGATGCGTTCTTCTGGATGTAGGTCAGCAGCACCACACCCGCACCGAAGAAAACACTGAGCACGATCCCGATCGCCGCGTCCTCGTGCAACCTTGTGAATCGAACGATCGCGTGGATACAAAGCACACCCACGATCCCGCTCAACGTTGCTCCCACGAGCAGAATAAGGATCGATCTGCCCTCGTAGCCCAGAACAACCGCAGCCAGAAACGCGATACAGATCCCTGGTAGTGTTGCATGACTAATCGCGTCTGCGACGAGGGAACGCTTCCGCAAGAGCGCAAAGACCCCCACCACCCCTGCCGCGAGCCCGAGCAGCGTTGTGCCCAGGATCACCATGTTTGTGTTGAAGCCAGCCCTGAATGTGAGAGTCTCTAGAATCTCAGTGAGTGTGGGCAGTTCGTCCGTGACATCGGTAATCGATGCGTGCCTGTGCGGATGCAATGCGCCAAGATGAGCCGAGAACTCGGGCACGCTGCTCATCTCCTGCCCGACGCGGCTTGCGCGATCGCTTCGGAAGCTTCAGAGAGGAGTGTGAGCCGACCGCCGTAGGTCCGCTGGAGATTCTCCTCAGTAAACACTGTCGCAACATCCCCCGAAGCCACGACGCGCATATTGAGCAGGATCACATGGTCGAAGTACTCCCGGACTGTCTGCAGGTCGTGGTGCACGACAATGACGGTTTTGCCCGATGCGCGCAGCTCTCGCAGCACATCAACAATCGCGCGCTCCGTCGCGGCATCGACACCCGCAAATGGTTCATCCATGAAATACAGATCTGACTCCTGCGCCAGCGCACGCGCGAGGAAGACTCTCTGCTGTTGTCCGCCCGAGAGCTGGCTGATCTGACGCTTGGCGAGCGACGCCATGCCGACGCGTTCGAGACACTCCATCGCGGCTCGCTTGTGCTTACGCGTCACCGGTCGGCACCAGCCGATCTTGCGGTACCTGCCCATGCACACCACATCGAGCGCAGAGACCGGAAAGTCCCAGTCAACGGACTCTCGCTGCGGCACATAACCGATGCGATGCCTTGAACGTTTGTACACGTCACCCCAGAACTCAACTTGACCCGAGGCGCTCGGCACGAGCCCGAGACACGCCTTGATAAACGTGCTCTTGCCCGCACCATTTGGACCAACGATTGAAATAAGCTGCTTCGGGGGCGCGTCGTAGTCGACGTCCCAGAGCACGGGTTTTTTGTTGTAGGCGACGGTCATCGCGTGAACCGCGAGCGGGCTCTCTTTCGAGTGCTCCGGGCGCGCGGTTACACCCGTGTCCTGCCGTCGGCGAGGCCTGCTGTGCACAGCCGCGCTCATCTGTGCGTCAACTTCCCGTTCAGCCCGTCAACGGGCGCTTCACCGCCAAGTGCGCGGGAGATCGTTGTCACGTTGTGATCGATCATCCCGATGTACGTGCCTTCATATGTGCCTTCATCGCCCATCGCGTCGCTATACAGCTCACCACCGATCACAACGTCATGACCTCTCGACTTGGCGCCGGCGATCAATGCGTTGATGTTCCGCTCTGACACGGTCGACTCGACGAACACCGCGCCGATCTCGCGTTCAACGAGAAGATCAACGAGCTTCTCGATGTCCCGCACACCAGCCTCGGATTCGGTCGAGATGCCCTGGATGCCGACGACTTCGTACCCAAAGCACCGACCAAAGTAGTTGAACGCGTCGTGCGCGGTCACGAGCACGCGTTGCTGCTCGGGTACACTCTTGAGCACACTTTTGGCGTAGTCGTTCAGGCTTTCGAGATCTTTGCTATACCTTTCATAGTTGTTCTCATAGGCGACTTCGCCTTCGGGATCGATCTCGATGAGTTTGTCGCGCACCGCAGCCGCGGCATGGGACCAAGCGTCTGGGTCCATCCAAACGTGCGGGTCGTAAAGACCCTCAAACTCCTCTGGCTCGAGCAGGTACCCCTCGTCGAGCAGCTCGGTGACCGCGAACACCTTCTTGCCGCTCGTGGCGGCGCTGATGAGCGCATCCGTCATCTTGCCCTCAAGCAGAAGTCCGTTGTAGAAGATGACGTCGGCCTTGCGGATCTTCATGATGTCCGAGCGCGTCGGCTTATACAGGTGCGGATCAACGCCCGAACCCATGAGACCGATGACCTCCGCACGATCGCCCGCGATCTGCCGCACCGTGTCGGCGACCATCCCCGTTGTGGCGACGATCGTGTAGCCGGGCTCGGCCTGAGCTTCGGTATGTGGTGTCACCACCAGAAACAAGGCCGCAACGAGAGACAGGATCACGTTCCGCATGATGCACTCCGATTCAAATTTGTAGCACACGCTACACTTCTGTCGAATAATGTAGCATCGACTACATTTGCTGTCAAGGACCCAATACCGGCACTGCCTCTTCGGCCTCTAGAACCCGCCTTTATCTGCGATCTGCTTGAAACGGGCGAGCGTCTCTTTGCTGACGTGGTGCTCTATCCCCTCCGCGTCGGTCTCGGCGACCCGTCGGCTGATCCCGATCGCGAGCAGAAATCGCACCACAGTTTCGTGCCGCTGCTTGCACTGCTTCGCGAGCTTTCTGCCTTTGGCGGTCAGCTCGATCGGCTTGTAGGGCTCGGTCCTGACCAGCTCCTCGCTCTCGAGCCGCTTGATCGTTCGGATCACGGTCACATGCGAGACACCGAATCGCTCGGCGAGATCGCGGACCCGGCACGCGTCGGCAGACTCGATGATCTCCGCGACAGCCTCGACGTAGTCCTCCGCGGTCTCCGTCGAGTGGTCGTGCCTCACGCGCTGGTGGGCTCTCGCGTTCGTCGAATCTGCTGCCATCGTTCTCCAATCGGCCAAGCGGGAACCGAGTATACGACCCTCTCTTTGGAATCCACACCCGCGTTCTCACCAGCTGTGTCACCAGCGGTCCAGTCTCGCGGATACGCTAGGGCATGCTCCACGTGGGTTGGATATTCAGTCTTGTGCGCTCGGGCTCGTCCGCTGCGAGCTATGCCGCCGCGGCCCCGTGGGGGCTGCCCGTTGCCGACGAGTTGTTCGGACCCTGGGACAGAACAGGTCCGCCCCACAACATGCCGAGGCGCCAGGCCGAGCTGGTCCGCGCATTCCGCGCGGTGGGTCATGTGCTGACCGCGGAGATCGTGGGCCTTGCGCACGACATCCTGCGCGAACTCGCCGAGCGCGACGAATCGGGCAAAGGCTGGGTCGTCTGCAAATGCCCGCACCTCATGTTCACGCCCAAGGACTTCGAGACGTGGTTCGGGAACACCGAATCGCAAGGGATCGTGCATCATCAGGCGCATCTCATCCGAAACCCGCTGCGCCGAGTCAACAGCTGCTACACCCGCGGCTGGGAGCACATGCTGAACGACCCGTACGAGCTCGGGGTCTACCGCACGTTCCTGCACCGATGGCAGAACGCAGAGACGAAGCTCCGCTTCGAGGACATGCGAAGCGACCCGGGCACGTTCTTCCGCACGCTCTACGAGGGATGGGGCCTTGAGTCATCGAGCGCCGAAATCGCAAAGGCCGAAGAGTACCTGGCCGGCAATTACCACGATTCATCCGCCGACCGACGGACCGTTGAAGGCCAGTTCACGCCGCGAAGCGAGTCGCGTTGGGCAGCACCCGCTGAAGTGATCGACGCGTACCTCGCCGATGACGAGATGCTCAGCTTCATGCATGAGCAGGGCTGGCCCACCTCGCGAGGCTCGTACGTGGGCTGGCTGCCAAGCCGACTCATGCGCGCCTTCCGCGGCGGCAGGCAGGGAGCATCCGCGTGAGCCGACCGGGCACACTCAGTGTCGGCTGGGTCTTTTCGCTCGCGCGATCGGGGTCTTCGATCACCGCGTACGCATCCGCTGCGCCATGGAATCTCCCAGTCGCCGACGAGATCATGGGGCCATGGGATCGCACCGAGCCTCCCTACAGCTACCCGCCCGAGCAAGCCGAGCTTGTGCGCATGTTCAAGGCCTCGCACGCGGCGCTGACGCCCAAGGCCGCTGACCTGACTCGTTCGATTCTCCAGAAACTCGCCGATCAGAGCGGCGCGACGCGGATCGTGAGCAAACACCCGCACCTGCGCTTCACACCCGAAGAACTCTCCGAGCGATTCCCCGAGGACCGGGGCGTCTGGATCATCCGCAACCCGCTGCGCCGGCTCGCGAGCATCCACGCGAGGGGGTGGACCTCGATCGTGCGCCCAAACCACGACCGCGACTTCTTCCACGAGTACGCCGAGCGCTGGCTCTCACTCCCTACATCCAGCACGCTCGTGTTCGAATCACTCAAGCGCGACCCGCACGTGTACTTCGCCAAGATCTTCGACGCGTGGGGATGGAACGCGACGCTGGGCGACATCGACCGAGCCGTCGCGTACCAGCAGAGCAAGTACCACGGCAACAGCGGCGGGGTAGAACCAGAACACACTCCGGGCAAGACCGTGAGCGACAGCGCCAAAAACGTCCCCGAGGAAGCCGTGGACCTCTACCTGTCCGACCCGTTCATGCGCGACCTGTTCAAGAGGCTCGGCTGGTCGCTCCGCGCATCGGACTACATGCCGAGTCCGCCCAGCATCGCGGTGCGTCTGCGCACGAAGCTGGCGCATCTGGCCTCGGAAGACGCGGAGCAGGCGTGAGCACGCCGCGAGTCCTGTGGCTTTTCTCGATGACACGCAGCGGCAGCAGCGCCGTGACCTACGCGAGCGCCGAAGCGCTCGGCTTCGCGGTCGCCGACGAGCCGTTCGGCCCATGGGACCGGACGAATGCACCCTACAGCTACCCACCCGAGCAGGTCGAACTCCACAGACTCCATCTGAGCAAGGGCGAAGTCCTGTGCGAAGAGACGTGCGAGCTTGCGACGCGGCTGCTCACAAAGATCGCTTCGGATCAGGGGTCAGACACTGTGATCATCAAGCTGCCGCACTCGATGATCGAACCGCGCGAGGTCGCCCGGTTCTGGCCCGAGCACCGGATGGCATTCTTGCTGCGCAACCCGCTTGCGCGCCTCAACAGCCTGTACACCCGGGGCTGGACCGACACGATCCGCGAGCCCTACGACCTCGAGACGCTGCGCGTGTTCCTGAACCGCTACATGCACCAGCCCGCCGAGCGAAGGCTGACGTTCGACGAGTTCACGCAGACCCCCCGCAGGTTCTTCCGCAGGCTCTGGGATTGCTGGGATTGTGCGCACAACGAGGAGCAGATCGAAACCGCGGTGAAGTACAAGGCGGGCAACTATCACGAGTCGTCGGGTGAAACGATCAAGGGCCGGAACCCGCACCGGGTGCTTAGCGAGCACCGTCAGGATGTGCCGCGGGAAGCGGTTGAGGCGTATCTGGATGATGCGGTGGTTGGGACGTTTCTGAAACGTGTGGGCTGGGACTGCTCGGCCGAGATTTATGTGCGACAGCTATGACTCGTAACGTCGCAATCTCAACACTGTTGATCGCATCTGGCGTTGCGATTTATGGTCTATTTTCTCTTTGCGTTGCGTACACTTTCTTAATTTTTCCTCACTGGTTGGTGCCTCTTTTCGCCGCAGCGTTGTATCTTCCTCATCTCATTGCACTCGCCCTCATCCGTCGCCCAATGCCCTGGGCAGAAACAACGAGAGAAGTCACCGTTTTGATCCTCGTAAGTTACGCGGCGATTCCAATCGGCTGTTTCGTGTTTCTGATACTTCTTGGAGCTACGCTGTTTGCAGGAGCGCCGTTGAACCTTGGTATCCTTGCCATCGCACTCGTCTACACAATCGCATTTACGATTTTGTCAATCGGAACTTCGTTGATTACAGGTGGACTCAAACTAGTACGTGCTGATTTCTACAAACAGCACTGCAGATTTTGTCTCTACGACCTCACATCAGTCGAAAGCGACACCTGCCCGGAGTGCAATACCCACATCACTCGCCCGGCAGAGGCAGCCAGCTGATCTCCTCGTCGCGCACTCGCTCGAGTAGGTCTATGTATCTTTCCAGCTCCACCTCGACGACACCGAACTGCTCGATGTGTGGGTTGGTGAACTGCGTGTCGATCACAAAGAACCCGAGTCTCGTGCAGTGCTCGATGAGGTGCACCAGCGCGACCTTCGACGCGTCCCGGCCTCCGAATTCGGGCAGGCTGAACATGCTCTCGGCGCAGAAGACGCCCCCCACCGCCAGGCCGTAGACACCGCCGACGAGCACGTGCTCGCCCGCGTCGTCCTCGGCCCAGGTCTCGATCGAGTGCGCGTGCCCCGCTTCGTGGAGCAGCGCGAACGCCGCGGCGATGCGGTCGTCAATCCACGTCTCGCTGCTGCAGCTCTCGGTGTCGCGCCTCGGCATCGCGCACGACCGGACCACAGCGTCGAACGCCCGGTCCGTCGTCATCCGGAACCTGCTGGACCGGACGGTCCGCATGAGCCTGCGGGGTAGGTGCACGCCCTCGGTCAGCCCGAGCACCTCGGGCTTGATGGGCAGGATCGCGCGCGGGTCGGGCCTGTACCACCCGATCGGGCTGCCCCGATCGGCGGCGTCCCGGCCGTCGGCCATCGGGAACGCCCCGTCCCGATACGCCCCCAGAACCGCCTCCACAAGCTCGTTCTCCGCACGATCCATGCCCGAGAATACGGTTTTCGGGCTGGAAATGGTGGTGATCTGGTAGAATAAGACCGACCAGATCGCGTGCCCTGAAACCGGGAAGAGCCGATTCCCAATGACCGACTGCAAACACGCGGAGAGCCATGATGGACGAGCTTGTTTCAAGAATCTTTGATGGTGAGAACCT
>WUAK01000130.1 GCA_009827205.1 Phycisphaeraceae bacterium
CTTCCTGCACATTACACGTACGCCTGGGCGATTAGGTCGATGCCAGCGCCGATGACCCGCGATACCCTTGGAGATCGATCTCATCCGTGTCGCTGACCTCGGCCTCATCGGGAGATGATACACCCCACCCTGATTCTGGCTGTCGATGAGGTCAGACTTTCGGATCACCTCAGCGAAGTCGGGACGCTCCCCGGGGGGCAGGCCGAATCTTCTACGCGCGACAACGGCACAAAGTAGTGACAATAAGCCCGTAACGGCGTACCCGTGTATTCTGGAGATCATTTTTCACATCTTCTGAAATAGTGGCTTGACCCGATGTGTTGTATCTACAACAATGAGAGCAGCGATGGCACCAACTCCCACACAAACCGACCCTGCCGCTGAAGTATTGGGTGCCTGCCTGGCAGGACGTACTCGCTTAATCAACCGAGCGATCACTGGGCTCTACGACGAGGCTCTTCGCGATTCCGGCATCACTGCAGCGCAGTTGACGACCCTCAGTTTCATCCACGAACTCGGGCCGATCTCACCAGGAGACATCGCCAGACAGCTCGTTCTCGAGAAATCAACACTGAGTCGGAACCTGGGACGTATGGAGCGGAACGGCTGGGTCACAATTTCGAAAGGCGACGCTGGGCACACACAGATCATTCGGTGCACACGAAGGGGAAAGGCGGTTATTGCCAAGGCCGTCCCGAAATGGAGAGAGGCTCAGGAAAGGGCAAGAGATCTTCTTGGCTCAGGTGGCGCCGAGGCAGTTATGAAAGCGTTTGACAGCGTGCGCAAGCGTGACACGCAGGGGTAGTAGCTTTTACTTAGGACATGTGTTGTATCTACAACTCTTAATTACGGAGCACACAATGAATAGCGAGATTTTCCTGGTTACAGGAGCAACAGGCAAGACGGGAAGTGAGACGGTCGAGCTGCTGCTGAATGAAGGCTTCAGTGTCAGAGCCCTGGCCCGTAAGCGTGACGAACGCTCGGACAGACTGGCTGAGCTTGGCGCCGACGTGGTACTGGGTGACATTCATGACCTCTCTCTGATCCGAGACGCGCTCACAGATGTGAAGAGGGCGTACTTCTGCTACCCGCCGCAGGGTACCCACATTGTTGATGCCACGACGGTATTCGCGATTGCTGCCCGAGATGTAGGTGTTGAGACAGTCGCAAACATGTCTCAGATCACCGCACGAGAGGACGCACCAAGCCCTCTTTCACGCCAGCACTGGCTGTCCGAGCGCGTGCTCGACTTTGCAGGCATCGGAGCCGTCCATATCGCTGCGACCTTCTTTGTCGAGAATCTCTTCATGTTCGGCGCACAGACGATGGCCGAGCAGAGCAGGCTGTTCTTGCCATACGGAGACGAGCGGCACGCCCCGGTGTCTGCACGCGATCTGGCTCGAGTCATCACCAAGATCCTTGCGGCACCTGCGGAGCATCTGGGTAAGAAGTACGTCGTTACTGGCCCCAAGCTGTACTCGATCGAGGAGATGACCAACGAGATCTCTAACGAACTGGGAAGAGCAATCGAGTATGTCGATATCCCGCGTGATGCGTGGAGCGCTGCTCTTGAGGGTGTACCAGGCATGACCCCATCGCTCGTGGGCCACCTTCTGCATGTGTCAGATGACCACAAGGCCGGCATCTTTCACGCACAGACTGACTCGATACGAGAGATCACAGGCACGCCCGGAGAGTCACTTGCGGAGTCGATCCGCAGGCTGTCTAAAGAGTTTGGGCTGTCGCACGCTGCTGCATAGCTGAAACTGAGCCAGCCTTAGGCGAATCTGGCACCCTCCTCTCAGCGTGTTGCGAGATGAGATTAGGTAGGCACAACATTGAGAGATTCCCAAAGATGAAACCAACTATCCTGATAACCGGTGCAAGCGGAAAGACCGGCGGCTCGGCAGCTCTCGAACTGCTGTCACGCGGATTCCCGGTGCGAGCATTTGTACACCGAGAGGACAGTCGCTCGCAGCTCTTGCGAGACGCGGGCGCAGATGTTGTTGTTGGCAAGCTCGACGATCTTGCAAGTCTGTCTGCTGCGATGAAGGGAGTCCAACGAGCATACTTCGTTTGCCCTTGGTCAGAGAATCAGCTTGATCTTTCGTTGAACTTTGCAATCGCGGCAGCGGATCACAAGCTAGAACATGTGGTCGCGATCAGCCAATGGCTGTCGTCACCGTCCCACCACTCGGTCGCTACAAGGCGGACATATCTCGTCGATCGGCTGCTACGGTGGCTTCCCGAGAGTTCTACGACCCTCATCAATGTCGGCTTCTTCGCGGACAACTACATGGCTGTGCTCGGGACGATTTCGCAGCTGGGAGTAATGCCCTTGCCGCTGGGGTCGGGCCACAACGCCCCTGTCTCGAACGAGGATATTGGCCGAACCGTAGCCGGTGCGCTAGCCAACCCCGATCAACACGCAGGCAAAACATATCGTCCAACGGGACCATCTCTGATGAGCCCGGAAGAGATCGCAGATACGTTCGGCCGTGTGCTTGGTCGCGAGGTGAGATATTCAAACATATCTCCGCGGATGTTCCTCAAGGCTGCGCGATCGATGAGTATGCCAACCGGGCTGATCGCTCAGCTGCATCACTATTTCCATGAATACCGCATGGGTGCGTTTGGCGCCGGAGCCCCGAATAACGCGGTGCAGTTTGTGACGGGCCGAGAGCCCGAAGACTTCGACACGATAACGTCGCGGTACATCAATTCGAACCGTGTCACTGGCTTGATCCCCGCCGCAGCCCTCCAAGCACGCACGCAGCGTTCGCTTGGGAACAAAGTTCACGCGATAGGCAGTATGGCTCGCCTGCTTCTGACACCAGCGCCGAATCTGAAGAAGCATGAACATGAAAGAGCTTACCCCGAAACCAGATCGCAATCGTATGTGCTCGAGTCATCTGAGTGGACTCGTACGCACGATCAACCCGGCGCTTTCGGCTCATACCTGACTTAACCAAACCGGCAGAAACGGACTGGGACAGTGCCTTTGACAGCCGGTTACTTGTAATGGAGAAGTTTGTGACAAGCACCCAAGAACTCATCGAACGCAACACAAAGTTTGCTGAGACATTTCAGGACGCAGAGTTGCCCATCATTCCGAAACTACGTTCGGTCATCCTGACTTGTACCGACGCTCGCGTCGATCCTGCACATCTATTCGATCTTGAGCTCGGTGACAGTGTTGTCATCCGAAACAACGGTGGAAGATTGACCAGTTCAGCTCTCGATGAGGTGATAACGCTCTCAATTCTGGTATCCACCATGGATGGGGGCGAGCCTGGGCCGTTCAACCTCGTGCTCGTGCAGCACACCAAGTGCGGCGCGGAGCGGTTTGCAGACCCGCCCATACAGAAGATGATCCTCGATCGCACCGGTGTAGATGTTTCCGAGTCGGCAATTCATGACCATCACGAGAGCCTTGGTTCTGATGTGGAACGTCTTCGTGATGATCCCCGAGTGCCGGATCATGTCGTCGTGTCCGCGCTTATTTACGACGTAGACACCGGACGAGTCGAACAGGTTTTGGCTCCAAAGGCAGTATCGGAGATGAGGGCTTCGTGATGAAACAGGATCACGTAATGAGAGGATTCTAAGAGTGGAAGTTGAACATACAATCATTTCAGCAACTCGCCGGAAGCTACATTTCAATACAATGACGGACATCCTGGCAGATGTAGACGAGATGTCTTCTGCAGAACACCAACACCTCGGCGAATGGACTCCGGCACAGAATATTGACCACGTGCGCAGACTGATTCGTTTGTCCCATTCTGGGGCACAGTTCAAGGTTCCCATTCTTCTCCGAGTCATGGGAAGAGCGATGAAGTCACGCATCCTCCGCTCGCCTATGAACCCGGGGATGCAGACCGCCCAGACGCTCGTGCCTCCGAACGATCTCTCATTCAGCGATGCCGCTGCAGCGTTCCACGAAGAGATAAGCACTATTCAGCGGCCCGGGTCTATGTGCCAGCGAAGCCCATTACTAGGCCCGTTGACGCACGCACAATGGGAGCAGCTTCACTGCCGCCATGCAGAGCATCACTTTGGATTCATTGTTCCCGTTCTGTGAGACCTTACATCAGCCAATGCAATGGCTAGAAACACATGTGAACTTGACCGAAGCACGTTCACTCTATTCCTCGCACATGGTGCACAGTGGGCAGTCGACCGAAGGCATAGTCAAACCGATTCGCCAGCTTTGCAGAGATTCGTTTCTCAGCTCCAGGCTTCACGAGCGCTATGACACATCCACCAAGTCCACCACCAGTCATCCTGCAGCCGTATACCCCGCCAGAGGTGCCGATCGCCTCGGCTTCGTCTGCAAGCAAATCAAGCTCTGGAACGGAGACTTCGAAGTCGTCTCGCAGAGAAACATGACTCTCGCGCATGAGGATACCTGCGTTTATCCAATCTGATTCACGTGCCAAGGCTGCGAACGCCTGCACACGCTCGTTTTCCGTGACAACATGTCTCGCGCGTCGATTCTGCTCGTCATCGAGCCTGTCGCTTTGACTGTTGAGTGTTTCCAGGGAGAGATCTCGAAGTGCCCCGACACCCAGGCAATCTGCTGCCTGTTCGCAGATCTTTCTTCTCACCGCGTACACACCATCGCTGAGTGCTCGTTCAACACCGCTGTCGATCACCAATAACGATACCTCATCGGTGGGTATTGGCACGTGGACAGATTTACAGTTCCTGCAATCGAGCAGGATCGCATGATCACGACAGCCGTTGATAATCGCCAACTGGTCCATGATGCCGCACGGCACACCCGCATAAATGTGCTCGGCTTTCTGACAGAGCCTTGCTTTCGAAATGGGATCGAGCGAAATCCCGGTGAGATGCTCGGCCATGCCGACCAGGGCGACCGCAAATGCGGCGCTGCTCGAGAGCCCCGCCCCCTTCGGGATGCTTGAGGTCACAACCGCTTTAAAGTCCGGTAATTCTCCGAACGCTGCTCGGGCGAGATGAAGCAAACCGGCGGCGTATCGCTCCCAGCCAGAGGGGTGTTTCATGGGAGTGTCTACATTCAGAATCGCATCACCGCTGACAGTCTCACTGACGACCCGGACGCCTCCTCCGCTGCTGGGCGCCCCCGCGACACTGATGTAGCGGTTGATCGCCATAGGGAGCGCAAAACCGTCGTTGTAGTCCGTGTGATCGCCGATCAGATTGACCCGACCCGGAACCTGAACCGTCACCGATGGCTTCTTCCCGAATAGCCCGGCGAACTGCTCTTTCGCCAACTCAGTTCTGTCAGCTTGCCCTGCTTCCAATGGTGCCGCTCCCTGCCAATTCCGCCGGTTGAGGCTAGGCTATCGGCATGAGCAACCGAGATGAAGCCAATCCGCGGGTTGGGATCGTGATGGGCTCTCGATCCGACTGGCCAACCATGGAGCACGCCTCGGTGATGCTCACTGAATTGGGCATCCCACACGAATCACGAGTCGTTTCGGCACACAGAACCCCTGATCGGCTATTCGAGTACGCAGAGCAGGCCGAGGGCAGAGGGATCCGCGTGATCATCGCGGGCGCCGGGGGAGCGGCGCACCTCCCAGGCATGATCGCATCAAAGACTTTTTTGCCTGTGCTTGGTGTGCCGGTCATGTCGAAGGCTCTGAGCGGGATGGACTCTCTTCTCTCCATTGCCCAGATGCCGGGGGGCATCCCTGTCGGCACGCTCGCGATTGGCGATGCCGGGGCGAAGAATGCAGGGCTCCTCGCGGCTCAGATCCTGGCCACGACCGACGACGACATTCGCGAGCGCGTGCTCAGGTTCCGTGAGTCGCAGACCGAGAATGTACCCAACGGGCCTTCTGATGAGGCTGCATCTTGAGCGGCCCCAAGACCCTGGGGATCCTGGGAGGCGGTCAGCTAGCGCAGATGATGGCTCAAGCGGCCAAACCTCTCGGGGTGGACTGCGTCGTTTACGACCCAAGCCCGGATGCTTGCGCAAAGTCAGTAGCACATCTTGTAAATGGTTCATTCGATAATGCGCGGCAGCTTCGATCGTTCGCCGAGCTCGTCGACGTTATCACGTACGAATTTGAGAATGTCCCGAACGAAACCGTAGACACACTCGATGGGCTAAGACCAATCCATCCTCAACCCGAGGCGTTGAAGGTATCATCAAACCGTGTCACTGAGAAAGCATTCTTCGAGAGTTGTGGCGTGCCTGTCGGGCCTTACAGAGCGATCAGCGGTCCTGAATCACTTCGAATCGCCCGTGACGAGCTCGGATTACCCGGAGTGCTGAAATCGAATAGCGGCGGGTATGACGGCAAAGGTCAGTACACACTGCATACTGATGACGAGCTTGAGAATGCGCTCGCCCAGATTGGCAACACTCCATTCATCTATGAGTCGTTCGTAAATTTCACGAGAGAGCTCTCAGTGATCGCGTGTAGAACGATTGATGGCATAACGGTTACGTATCCACTGGCCCAGAATACGCATCAGCATGGAATTCTCGTTCGGAGCGACGCCCCCGCTACCGTCCAAATGAACATGACCGAGCAAGCCCATTCCGCGGCGAAGCGGGTCGGGGACACACTGAATTATGTAGGAGTGTTCGCGATCGAGCTGTTTGATGTGGGCGGTGAGTTGCTCGCGAATGAGATGGCCCCTCGGGTGCACAACACCGGTCACTGGACAATAGAGGGCTCCAATACATCCCAGTTCGAGAACCATGTGCGAGCTGTAATGGGACTGCCGTTGGGGTCAACGGAGCCAGAGGGGCACTCAGTGATGCTCAACATCATCGGCGAGATGCCCAATCCTGACATCCTGAAGGGAATCTCGGGAGCGACGCTGCACGGCTACGGCAAAGCTCCAAGACCGGGCCGAAAGATCGGGCACATCACAGTCAACGGGCCAGATCGTGAAACATGCCTCGGAACAGCGAAACAAATCCAATCCGGGCTACGAAACACCATGCCGGGCGGAGGCGTCAGGCCTTGAACTTGGCTACGATTCCAGCAATCGCCATCTTAGCTCAGTTGGTAGAGCAGCGGTTTTGTAAACCGCAGGTCGTCGGTTCGAGTCCGACAGATGGCTTTCTCTTCCACCTAGTTACGCCCTCTCATTCTTGGGTTCACTAGCTGATCTACTCAATCCGCTTTGAGGTGCGACTCACACCACGTAACAATCTGGCTCTTGGGCCTCTTAACGATAATTTATCTACAAGGCTGTGGATATTTATGCGGCTCGAGAAACCAACCGCCCTGTATGAGGGGACACATTTGAGCATCCTGCAGCTTCCAGATGTTCCATCGTTTGTTCTTTGAGGGCCGGCATAACTTTCCTAGAGACTCAGCCGACCTCATAAGAAGCTCCTAGCTATATAGAAATTATGGACATTATTGAGTGAGATTTGAGTCGAATTGAAGAGCATGATCGTATCACGCTTCCTCGAACACTGGCCCCCGATTGTCGCCTTGTTACTTACTGGTGCGGCGGTCGCGGTGAGCTTTAAGGTCTCCTGTGATATCGCTGAGGCAGACGCACGACAGAGATTTGACTCCAAGTGTGACGAAACGATCAGTGACATTACCTCCACATTCAATAATTACAAATCTCAGCTAGAGGTTGGTCGGGCATTCATCGACTCAGTAGGTCCCCCCAGCCGTAAGTCGTGGAACCAGTTCACATCATCGGCTGACTTCGCCACGAAGTGCGAAGGGATCTACGGCTACGCATATGTAGAGCACGTTGCGCGAGAGAACATCGGTTCCTTCATCGATGAACAGCTG
>WUAK01000014.1 GCA_009827205.1 Phycisphaeraceae bacterium
GAAGGCTCATGCCTCATCGCCTCACGCTCAAGAGGCTTCTCAGGCTCGGTGCGCCAAACTTTGTTGAGAGCCTCGGGATGTGGGTCGGAAACTTCTTTGTTGTGATGTTTGTCGGCTGGCTCGCCGTGGCGGCGCGTGACGCGGGCGGTGACGGTGACGGCATCTTCGGTGCGCACATCTGGGGGATCCGGATCGAGGCGTTCAGCTTCTTGCCCGGGTTCGCGATGGGTATGGCCGCCGCGACGCTCGCGGGACAGTATCTCGGCGCGGGGAGCACTGCGCTGGCGCGCACAGCGATCATCCGCTGCACGTTCATCGGTGCGGGCGTGATGGCGCTCATGGGGCTGATGTTTATCGTCTTCCCGGCCCAGATCATCGGGCTCTTTACGGCACAGCCGGTGCATCTCGAGCTTGTGCCGAGGCTGCTGGTGATCTGCGGCGTCGTGCAGATCCCCTTTGCGATCGCGCTCGTGATCCGCTCAGCGCTCCGAGGAGCTGGCGATGTGAAGTTCGTGATGTTCATCACGTGGTTCGCGACGTATGCGATGCGGCTGCCGCTCGCATATGCGCTCAGCGGCGTGGATATTTATCGCGAGTACGAGCTCGAATCGGGCGAGGTTGTTCGACGCGTGGTGCTGGAGAACCCGTTCCCTGAGATCGAGGGCGTGACCGGGGGGCTCGGGGGGCTCTGGCTCGGGCTGTGCCTTGAGCTCTTTCTTCGGGGCGCGCTCTTCCTCGGACGCTTCATCCACGGGGGTTGGTCGCGCGTGAAGGTCTAAGCTCGGCCTAGCTGCCTTCCGAAGTTTCGGAGTCGTCGGCTTCTGGAGTCTCGGGCTGGGAAGCGACTTCCTCGACGAGTCTGCCGCTGGTGTCCACGAAGTTGTGACGCTTCTTGAGGTTCTCGTATGAGTACGGGAACTGGCGATCTTCGAGATCGACGACTTCAAGTTGTGTCAGAGTGGACTTCACCTGGTCATAGCTCGTTGCAAAGCTCTCGGCGGTCAGTGGCTGCAGACTACTGATCCGTCCCACGACAACAGCAAGTGACTTGGGGGCCTCTGTGCTGTAGGTTCGATCGGGCAGAGCAATGTCTTCGATCTTGATCGTTGGGTTCAGTTCTCGAGAAGTATCGAACGCGACAGCGAGCACAGCCTCGTCGCGGAAGACCGAAGGAGTGGACTGGCCGGCTCTGCTTCGGATCACGGCACCCTCGCGGATAGTCACACGTGGGGGGGTGTTCTCATCGGTTTCTTCATCAGGCTCAGGAAGCCCTGCGTTGACAGCATCGGCTACGGCTTCGAGTCCCGCGTTCAAGGCGACCTCGGTGTAGTTGGGGAGCTCAACAAGCAGCTGCTCGTAGGCTCGGATGCGTTTGATGTTCGCTACTGCCTGCTCGCGGACTTCCTCGACCGAATCGGGCGGGGAGATGTCACGTGAGTCAAGGACGCTGAAGAAGTACGTGTTGCCGTCGCGGCCTTTAAAGGGGAACTGCGACGCGAGCAGGTTCTCTTGAACGGGGAAGCCCGGGTTGGGGTTGAGTTCTCGCGTAGAGAACACAGCGGTGTAGAACGGGATTTGCTGGCTGCCGAACTGCAGGAACGAGAAACCAACACCTTCGAACAGGAAGATGTCCTGCTGGCCGTACCAGCGGTCATCTCGGCGCTCGACTGTTGGGGCGGGGATGGTCAGCCCGTCGTTGCCCTGCGCGACCTTTTCGACGATGGTTTGTGCGAGGGTTTCCAGTGACGGGCGCGTGTCCGCCCAGTCATCGGGGAGTTCAAGGTAATCACCGTCGCGGTTGAGGGTGCGGGTTGCCGACAGCATCTCGGCCTGGACGATGTTCTCGATCTGCTCGATGATGCGCTGCGCCTTCTGACGTTTCAGGTCGGCTTCGATATTTGGGCGTTCTTCGCTGAAGGCACCCGGGAAACGCTCTTTGTTGAGCTGCTGATGCTTGCTTGCCTCGACCGGATCGATCTCGATCACATCCTCGATCGCGGTTCGCTGGATCGCGAGCCATTCGACCTTGACCTGTTGCGGCTGGAGGTAGCCGATGCCGAAATCGGTCTCGTTGGGCTGCTTGTCTTTGTACTCGTCAAAGTGGGCCTGGATCTCTTCCTCGCTGGGTTCGGCGACAGTGTCCGTGAACCTGTCGGCCGGGATCACAAGGTAGTCGGTCGTTGCCGAGTTGAAGGTCTCGGATGCGGCGCGGGTGGCGCGGATCGAGGAATAGCGAGGGACGCGCTCGAAGGCCTGCATCATGCGTAGGACGCCGTGGAGCTTTGCGAATGCTCTGCGGGCTTCCTCGACTGTTCTGAATCGGCCCGCGCCCGCAGCGGTGTTCTCGCTGTTGATGATGCGTTCTTGCCACTGTGGGATCTGTGCGTTGATCACCTGCAGTCGCTCGAGCGGGCTGATTTGCAGCCCAGACTGCTGGATTCTGGCATCAACCTCTGCTGTCGCCAGCTGCTGCGCAAGAATTGGGTAGAGTGTGACGCCGTCCTGATCTGAGCCCACGAACCCGGCGTCCTCTGCCTCGCGTGAGAGAAGATACCACTCGACATCCTGCTCGTTCGTCGGAGCCGTCAGTGGCATGACGAAATTCAACAGACCACCGGTACCTCCTAGCGCGTTGATGGCTTGGAGTTCGTTTGCAGCGAGCTGGATCTCTGAAGCCTTGACGGGCTTGCCGTCGTACTCGGCGACCTTCGGATCGCGGAGCTTTGGCAGCTGCTGGATCGCTTGCGGAGCGAGGAACGCGACCATGAGCAGTGAGCCGCCGATGACCAGGATCCACTTGTTGTACTTGCGCAGGAACTTGAGCATGTGCGTTGTCCCGGAATGAAAGGCGGCCGACCGGTGATTCCGATCGGCCGCGTAGGGTGCGTGTCTCCTGGGCCGATGCCTGAGGCCTCTGGCCCGAACAGGTCCTAGAGAGGCTTAGCGGTAGAATTCGATAACGAGGTTGGGGTTGATGTCGAAGGGGATCTGCTCGCTGACGGGCAGCGCGACGACTTTGCTGGTCAGCTTGCCCGGGTTGATGTCGAGCCAGCCCGGAACCTCGTAGCCAGCCATGGTTTCCATGTGCTCGCGGACGAGCTTCTCGATCTTGGGCTTAAAGGTGATCTCGTCACCAACCTTGACAGCGAAGCTGGGCTTGTCGACCTTCTTTCCGTTCACACGGACGTGGCCGTGTACGACCATCTGGCGGGCTGCCCAGATCGTGCGGGCGAAGCCTGAGCGACGGACGAGGTTGTCGAGGCGTGTTTCAAGGAGCTGCATGAGCAGTTCGCCCGTGTTGCCCGGGCGGCGTGCGGCTTCGTTGACGTATGCGCGGAACTGCTTCTCGAGGATGTTGTAGTGGTAGCGGAGCTTCTGTTTCTCGTTGAGACGCAGGCCGTAGTCACGCAGGCGACGCATGCGGTAGCCGTGCATTCCGGGCGGGTTGAGCTGGCGCTTTGAGGTGTGCTTGGGGATGTCAGCGATCGGCACACCGACGCGGCGAGAGAGTCTGACCTTGGGGCCTGTGTAGCGGGCCATAACGGGTTCCTTTCTTCCGTCTCCGATCCGTCTCGCAAGAGTCGGAACGGGTGTCGAGGCGGGGCTCGACGATCATGCCGGTTGGCCGCGGCTGCGGTCCGGCGGGAGATCCGGGCACGGTGCCCTTGTGAGGGCTATTGAAGACCTCTGGCGGGGGGCGGTCAAGCGTGTAAGGGGTGTCCCGGACGCAATGTGAAGCTTGCTCGGCGGCGGTCTTTACGACAGATTCACAGTTCACACGGTCCCTAGACTGTTACAGGAAGCATGTCCGAGCCCACCTGTGCCTTCTGGAGCCCAGATCGATGCCCAGATCCGTACGTCTGCCGGTCCTCTCAGCCCGTCCAGACGGTCCCAAGGAGAAGTGCGGGGTGGTCGGTATCTGGGGGATGCCCGGTGCTGCAAACGCGGTGTACCTGGCGCTCTACGCGCAGCAGCACCGCGGACAGGAGTCCGCGGGCATCGCGGTCACCGACGGTGATGACATCGATAGCAAGCTCGGCATGGGGCTCGTGCCCGACGTGTTCTCGCCCGACGATCTGCAGCGGCTCAGCTTGTATGGCACGCGCGGAGCGATCGGGCACAACCGCTACTCGACATCTGGGGGATCGCTCTCGTGCAACACCCAGCCGCTCGTCGAGCAGACCGTAAACGGATCCGTCGCGCTGGCGCACAACGGAAACCTCGTCAACGGTGAAGCGCACCGGCGCAAGTTCGCCGAGGCGGGGCACCTGTTCCACACGACGAGCGACACGGAGGTGGTGATTCACCTTCTTGCTTCTCCAGAGCAGCGCAACGCGCCAGATCCGTTAGCGGCGACGCTCCGCAGGCTCCAGGGCGCGTTCAGCCTTGTGCTGATGTTCCCGGACCGGATCGAGGCGGCGCGCGATCCGTGGGGGTGGAGGCCTCTGGTGCTCGGTGAGCTTGAGCGCGAGGGCAAAGCGTTCCCAGTGGTCGCCAGCGAGACTGTGGCGCTCGACGTGATGGGCGCGAGGTACGTTCGAGAAGTAGAGCCTGGCGAGATTGTGACACTGACCGACGAGGGCGTGTCGAGCAGGAAATATGCCGACCCGTCAGCGCCGCTGGCTCAGTGCATCTTTGAGCATGTGTACTTCGCATCGCCCGCGAGCATGGTCTTCGGGCAGAACGTGCAGACCGCACGCGAGCAGATGGGCGAGGCATTGGCGCGTGAGGCACCGGTCGAGGCGGACTGGGTCATGCCCATGCCAGACTCCGGGCGCTCGGCTGCCAACGGGTACGCCCACGAGAGCGGGATTCTGTACCGCGAGGCGATCGTGCCGAATCGGTATGTCGGACGCACGTTCATCAAGCCCACGCAGCACGAACGCGAGGCGGCGGTCAGGCTCAAGCTCAACGTCGTCCGAGAGATCGTGGACGGCAAGAGGCTCGTGGTCGTTGACGACTCGATCGTCCGCGGCACGACGACCAAGCTCAAGATGAACCAGCTCCGCGAGGCGGGCGCGAAGGAGATCCACCTCCGGATCAGCTCGCCCCCGATCCGCCACCCGTGCTACTTCGGCGTGGACTTTGCCAGCAAGGACCAGCTGATCGCCAACAACAGGAGCGTGGAGGAGATCCGTGAGTTCCTGGGCGTGGACAGCCTGCACTTCCTCTCGCTCGAGGGGCTGCTCAGTGTCGCCAAGGGCGACGCACGCGATTACTGCACCGGCTGTTTCAGCGGCGACTACCGCGTCGATGTCGAGCACCCGCTTACAGAGGACGTGCTGCTGCGGGAGCAGGCGAGCATGTTCTGATGAAGATCGGCACAGAGGATTGGCAATTTGGATCAAAGGTCTTTGATCATCGATCTCATCAAGTAGTGATTCGTAGAATCTACTATCGATGGAATTTCGACAAAGAAGCTCTTCGTGCAATGAGAGCGACTGAGTGGCATAAACAAGTCTCAAAATCGATGTTATTAGCCGGCCTGGTAGGCATCTCAAGCTTCGCATTTCTTGATGGGATTTTTGACAACAATGGTGTTACTTCAGCATTGACTACTTTGATTTCGCTTGTGGTTGGTTTGGTGTTGGCACATTTAATTTATTGTTTTCAGTATATTCCAAAGATAAATTGGATTGTAAAGAGGCGATTGGCTGAAAACAAATGTGCTGGTTGTCTGTACTCTCTTGATGGTGTGATTCGCAGCCAGGACGGCTGCACGGTCTGCCCCGAATGTGGCGCGGCTTGGAAGCTAGAATCCACGGATGCCTGAGCTCACACTTGCACACTCGCCCGATTCGGATGACCTTGTCATGTGGTGGCCCATCTGCGGCATGACGCTCGAGGACGGCTCGCCCGTGGACGGGCCGATGGGCAGGCCCGCGATCGACACGGGCGGCTTCGTGTTCACACCCATGGGTGAGGATGTCGAGGTCCTCAACAAGCGTGCGATCGCGGCGGGGGATCTGGACATCACCGCGATCAGCGCGCACACGTACCCGCACATCCGCAGCGCGTATCAAATCACCGACTGCGGCGGGTCGTTCGGCGAGGGATACGGGCCCAAGGTTGTCGTAAGAGCAGGCGATGAGCGGTTTAGGGCAGAGAACCCGGTCGCGGCGCTTCTGGCTGATGGTGTCCGTATCGCGGTACCCGGGACAAAGACGACGGCGTTCCTGACGCTCTCACTGATGCTGCGCGAGATCGACGTGTCACGGGTGGTTGAAGTTGTGGAGATGCCCTTCCAGGAGATCATCGGGGCGGTGCAGCGGGGCGATGTGGACGCGGGGCTTTTGATCCACGAGGCGCAGCTCACGTTCGAGGAGTCTGGTCTGCGCAAGATCGCGGACGTCGGCGAGTGGTGGCAGGCGGCGCGGTCGATGCCCTTGCCGCTCGGGCTGAATGTGATCAGGCGGGATCTGGACGAGCGGTTCGGCGAAGGCACGTGCGGGCGTGTGGCTGGGATTTTGAGCGCATCTGTGGCGTACGCCGTCGAGCACGAAGCCGAGTCGCGCGAGTTCCTGAAGATGCGGGGCGGCGATCGGCCCGAGTGGAACGATGATGCGCTCGTGAAGAAGTATCTCTCGATGTATGTGAGCCCGCTGACGATGTCGATGGGCGCGACCGGCCGCGAGGCGCTGGCGGCACTGCTCGGCGAGGGGGCCCGCGCGGGACTTTGCCCGGAGCCGGGCGAGATCGATGTTCTGTAGACCTAGTAGTGCACAGGGATGACACGATGCTGCTGAAACGAAACGAGAAAGGTGTGTACGTCGAGAGGGCCGGGTCGGAGCCCGTGCAACTGACACACGTGATCGGAATCGGCAGGAATTACGCAGAGCACGCGAGCGAGATGGGGGGCGAGGTCCCCGAGCGCCCGATGTACTTCACGAAGAACCCGGCTTCGATCAGTCTCGATGGTGACCCGATCGTTATCCCGCCCATCTGCAGAGACGAGGCGACGGGCGGTCCCGAGCAGGTGGACTTTGAAGCGGAGCTTGCGCTGATCATTGGTGAGTCGGCGAAGGATGTGTCAGAAGATGATGCACTCGGTGTGCTGGTCGGTGTGTGCTGCGGCAACGATGTGAGTGCACGCTGGTGGCAGAAGAAGGGCGCGGGCGGTCAATTCTGCCGGGGCAAGAGCTTCGACACGTTCTGCCCGCTCGGTCCGAGCGTTGTGCCCGCGAGCAAGGTGAGAGATCTGCAGCAACTCAAGATCGAGTGCCGGGTCTCTGGGGAGACGATGCAGTCATCCTCGACATCGCAGATGATCTTCTCTGCTGCATTCCTGATCGCAGAGCTCAGCCGATCGACAACGCTTATGCCGGGCACAGTGATCCTGACAGGAACGCCGAGCGGCGTCGGTCACGGGCGCACACCGCCCAGGTATCTGCGCGATGGGGATGTTGTCGAGGTGGAGATAGAGGGCGTCGGCACGCTCAAGAACCCGGTGGTCCACGGTTGAACGGGTCCGGGTAGTTGTTTAGAGATCGAGCGATGGCACGACGCGCTCGGCGTCTGAGCTGAGCTCAAAGAAGCTCGCCTCGCTGAAGTTGAAGATGCCTGCGATGATGCTCGTGGGGAACATGCCCCGGAGCTGGTTCATCTCGCGGACATTGGCGTTGTAGAACCGGCGACTCGCGGCGATTCGGTCCTCGGTGAGTGAGAGCTCTTTCTGCAGCGCAAGAAAGTGCGTGTCGGCTTTGAGATCCGGGTACGCCTCGACGAGCGCGAAGAGTTTCTTGAGTCCGATCATGAGTGTGGACTCGTCGAGCGCGTGGTCCGAGGCGTTGGTGTGGGGTGATGCTGCCTTGTTGCGGGCCTCGACGATCATCTCGAGCGTCTCTCGCTCGTGGGCGGCGTAGCCCTTGACGGTCTGCACGAGGTTGGGGATCAGGTTATATCTGCGCTTGAGCTCGACATCGATGTCGGACCAGCTCTCGTGGATGTGCTGGCGCAGTCGCACGAAGCGGTTGTACGTGGCGATGACCCATATAAGCGGCACGAGCAGGACGACGCCGACGATGATCAGGATGACGATCCAGGGTTCCATGTGTTAGCTCGTGCGCTCCGTGAGGTCTCTGATGACATGATCGGGCCAGAGGTCGATGAAGGATGAGATCCAGTCGAGCTCGGGGATGAATTCCTCTGGCTTCCACCGGCGTGTGCCCAGCGTGATGCAGATGGCTCCGCGGTCGAGGTCGATGGACCGTTTGGGCGATTCCATTAGGAATTCCATCATGGTGGGCGTGATGACGTCGTAGGCGAACCGCTTGTCGCTCGATTTGACCATGAATTTCTTGCTGAATTCCGCAGACTCGAAATCGATGTCATCGAACCCGATCGCCGCGCCGATCTTGTCGAAGAGGTGCTCGCGTCTGATCGTGAGGCTCGGCACACCCGAGTATGGAAGGTGGATGATGAGGTAGCTGAGTCTGTATGTCGTGGTGGTTGTGGTTTTGCCGTTGGATGATGTGACTTTGTAGGAGTAGTCGCCCATCTTGACGGGGTGGGGGTGGCCGTTGATCTCGTGCGTGCCTGTGATGGTGTTGTAGGCTCGCCTTGTGTGTCCCTGTTTGAAAACTGAGAACTGCGAGTACATGTCATCGTGCGACGCATCAGCGGGTTTCGAGAAGGACCAGCCTCGATCAGCTGCGAGCTTCATGAGCGCCGCGATCCGCTGCTGCTCGGCTTTGTGCGCGTAGAACGCGGCGATGATGCCTAAAACGATCACGGCGATGATGATCGGGATGATGATGATTGGTTCCATGGTCAGGCCAGGGCCTCCGAGTATGCATGGATGACGTGATCGGGCCAGAGATCGATAAAGTGGACAGCCCACTTGAGTCTGGGCATGAACTCTGCCGTGCTCCACCTGCCGCTTTCACTGACAAAGCACAGTATGTTGTCTCTGAGCTCGACACCGACCTCCGGGATTTTGAGAAGAAATTCCATCGCCTCGGGCGTGATCACGTCGTACGCGAATCGTCTGTCTGTCGAACTCACGTGGAATGTGTTGCTGAACTCCTCGGACTCGAAGTTGATGTCGCTGAAACCGAAAGCAGACCCGATCCTGTCGCTCAGTGTTTCCTGGCGGATGAAGAGATCGGGGACGGGGTTGTAGGGCAGGTGGAGGCAGATGTAGCTGAACTTGAGTTCGAAGTCTCTGCTGTTGTCGTCGTCATCACACTCGTAGACATAATCGCCCATCTTGAAGTGGTGAGGGATGTCGTTGATTTTGAGCTCGCCCTCGATCGTGTTCTGACACTGCTGGCTGTGCCCGCGGGTGAAGTACTCGTGTGACTGATAGCGTGTTCTGTGGTTGTCGGAGCTGATCGCGTCAAACGACCATCCGTACTTGCCAGCGATCGCTCTGAGTGACTTAGCACGCGCCTCTTCGGGGCGGTATGTGTAGTAGCTGACGCCTGTGAGCAAGGCGACGAGCGCGATGATGAGTAGAATGACGAGATGCGGATTCACCGGTTCTGAGTGTACTCCCTGCTGCCTGCTCTACTTATTGGGATTTGGTCGGCGTATCGTTCACCGATGGCCGGCAAGCGCAAGAAGACAACCGGGAACGAGGCGGAGATCCACAACCGCCGGGCGAGGCACGAGTACACGATCGAGGCCACGCTTGAGGTGGGGATCAAGCTCCACGGCACGGAGGTCAAGAGCGTTCGTTCGGGCGAGGTGTCGATCGCCGAGGCGTACATCAAGGCCGAGGAGGTTCCACCCTCCTTGCGGATTATTGGGATGAACATCGGTCACTACGGGCCCGCCGCGAGTCGGAACCATCACCCGACGAGAGACCGCGTGCTGCTTGCGCACAAGAACGAGATCAAGCGGTTTGCGAGGGCGGCCGGGAGCAAGGGCATGACGATCGTGCCGCTCAAGCTCTACTTCCGCAATGGCTATGCGAAGATGGAGATCGGTCTCGGTCGGGGCAAGGCGCACCAAGACAAGCGGCGTTCGATTGCCGAGCGCGAGCAGAAGCGGGACATCGATCGCGCGATGTCAAAGAAGATGCGTTGGTAACTTGCGGCTGCTGAGCTCGGGACTCAAATGCCCTTGTGCTTGAACGATCGCGCGAGCGAGAGCTTGGCGCGGGCAGCGTTTCGGGCTTTGGTGATCTTGTCCATTTCACCGAGCTTGTCCTTGGCGTCATCGGGGACAACACGGGTTTCGGCGGACTTGAGTTCCTCGGCGCAGTCCTCTTCGATGAGGTTTTCAGCTGGGACCGCGGCGCTGGCGAGGATGGTGAGCTCGTTGTTGGCGAACTTCATGAAGCCCTCTTCGAGGTAGTACCACCGGCTGCCGCCCTTGGCCTCGCCTGAGTCGGGGAAGTCGAGTCGGAGGTTGCCCATGCCAAGCTTGGCGACGAGAGGGGCACCGCCTCTGGTCATACCGATGAGCCCGTCCCAGGCTGGGACGGCTGCGTAGGCGACCTCATCGTCGATGAGTGCGGCTTCCGGGGTGATGAGCTTGCAACGGATGGTGCCTGCCACGGTGGGGATCCTCTCTGCTGAGCCGGCTATCACTGGCCGGGGCCAATCGTAGACCCTGGCGGGGCGTGGGTCATGCCTGGCGTAGGCTACAGGCGTGACTCGTAGGGCGGTTGTATCCATCCTGATCTTGCTCTCACTGCTCGCCGGGGCGGTTCTCTTACGGCTCGCGGTCGGCACCGAGGGGCTCGGGTTCGCCGAGTCCGGGCAGGTGGCTCAGCTCAGGCTGATCAGGGTGCTGGCGGCGTGTGCTGTCGGCTGCGGGCTCGCCGGGGCTGGGGTGTTGCTTCAGGCGCTCATGCGGAATCCGCTTGCCGCTCCGGATCTGCTCGGGCTCTCGGCAGGCGCGAGCCTGGCGGTCCTTGTCTCGGCTTACATCGGGTATCTGGCGACCGGCGCGGTTACGCCCAGTGCGGCTGATCCTGTCTCGGCATTCATCGGGGCGGCTCTGGCGCTTGCGTTCGTCTACAGCCTGAGTCAGAGGCGGGGGTTCGTGGAGCCGGTCACCCTGATCCTCGTGGGTGTTGTTGTGAGCATCCTCTGCGGAGCCGCGGGGGCACTCGTGAAACAGTTCATGCCCGACGGTGGGTTCGCGGTGAGCAGGCTGCTCGTGGGTCGGATCTCGGACGATCTCTCGATGGGCATGGTCATAGGAGTGCTGGTCGTCATTCTGCTCTGCACGCTCATCGGCGCGGCGATGGGACCTGCGATGGACGCGTCATCGATGAGCGACGACGAGGCGAAGAGTGTCGGTGTGTCCCTCGGCAGGCTCCGCGCGATGCTGTTTGTCCTGGCGGGTGTGATGACCGCGGGGACTGTTGTGCTCGCTGGGCCGATCGGGTTTGTCGGGCTCGTCGTGCCTCACGCGGTCCGGCTGGTTGTCGGGCCGAGCCACCGGGCGTTGGTGATCGGGTCCGCACTGCTCGGAGCATCGGCTGTGCTGCTCGCGGACTCGGGTGTGCGAATGCTGCCGATGAGCACAGGACGACTGCCGATCGGTGTGGTGACCGCGCTGATCGGGGGGCCGATCTTTCTCTGGATGCTGTACGCCTCGCTTCGCCGACCGGGCGGGCTTGGGTGAAGGTTTACACGTTGAAGTATTTGGCCTCGGGGTGATGCACAACAATCGCACTCGTCGACTGCTCCGGGTCGATCTGCCAGTTTTCTGTGAGGTGACACCCGATGCGTTCCGGCTCAATGAGCCTGAACAGGATCTCCTGATCGCTCATGTCCGGGCACGCGGGGTAGCCGAAGCTGTAACGCGAGCCCTGGTACTTTTGGGTAAACAGGCCTTTCATCGTCGGGCTGTCGTCGGCGCCTATGCCGAGCTCCTGGCGCACGCGCTTGTGCCACATCTCGGCGAGCGCCTCGGCTGACTCGACACCTAGCCCGTGCATGTACAGGTACTCGGTGTAGTTGTCTTTCTCGAAGAGCTCGCGGGCGGCTTCGCTGATGCGGGTGCCCATGGTCACACATGTCAGTGGGAGCACATCTTTCTCGCCGGACTCAACAGAGCGGAAGAAATCGGAGATGCACAAACGCCTGCGGCTCGTCTGGCGCGGGAAAGTAAACCGCTCAATCTCACGGTCGTGGTCTTGAGGGTCATAGACGATGAGGTCGTTGCCCGAGGAATTGCAGGGGTAGTAGCCGTAGACAACCGCGGGTCGGAGGAGGTTCTCATCTCTGCAGTGAGCCTTGAGCCTCTCGAATATCGGGATGATCGTGTTCTGGAGTTTCGCGTCGTACTCCTCGTCGGAGAGCTTGCCCTTCTTGAACTGCCACTGTGTGCGGAACAACGCGATAGGGTTGATGAAGGGATAGATGTTGTCGAGATCGAGGCCGTCAACGATTCGATTCCCCCAGAATGGAGGTTCTGGGACATCGACCGCGCGTGATACATCGCTGAGTTCTTCGACGGACACGCCCGCCTGTTTGGATTCGATGAATTCGTCTTGTGAGTCTGCTTGCCGTGCGTTGCTCGAAGCGACCTTTATCTGAGCTTCGCTTCGCTTGGAGATCCGCTCTTCAACCTCGGCATCGATCTCGTGGAGTGTTCCCGCGCCGAGGCGGTCCATGATGTGCAGGCCTTCGAACGCGTCCTTGCCGTAGTACACCGAACCCTCGTAGACGGTTCTGAGGTGGCTCTCTGCGTAATGACGCGTGAGTGCTGCGCCGCCCAGAAGCACGGGGACCTTGATGCCCTTGTCGTTGAGCTCCTTGAGGTTGTCCTCCATCACATTGACACTCTTGACGAGCAATCCTGAAAGGCCGATCGCGTTTGCGTTCGTGTCTTCGAAGGCCTTCATGATGTCGGCGATAGGCTGTTTGATGCCCAGGTTGTGCACCGTGTAGCCGTTGTTCGAGAGGATGATGTCGACGAGGTTCTTGCCGATGTCGTGGACATCGCCCTTGACCGTCGCGAGCACGATCGTGCCCCGACTCTCGCCTTCGACTTTCTCCATCAGGGGTTCGAGCCTGGCTACAGCCATTTTCATGACCTCTGCGGATTGGAGCACGAACGGGAGCTGCATTTGTCCTGAGCCGAACAGCTCGCCGACGACTTTCATCCCGCCCAGCAGGTGGTCGTTGATGATTTCGAGAGGTTCGTATTTTTCGAGCGCTTCATCGAGTGCCTCGGCGAGGCCTTCCTTCTCGCCGTCGATGATGTGTTCCTGGAGACGTTCTTCGAGCGTCAGATCTTTCTTGGTCTTGGCAGCGTCGGCGACCGTCGCGACGTCCTTGAAGAGCTCGATGAACACGCCCAGCGGGTCGTGATCATCAGTGCGCCGGTCGTAGATCAGATCGAGCGCCGCATCACGGTGCTCGGTCTCTATCTTGTTTAGCGGCAATATCTTCGAAGCGTGAACGATCGCGCTGCTCAGCCCCGCGTCGGTGAGTTCGTGCAGGAAGACTGAGTTGAGTACAACGCGCGCCGCAGGCTTCAGGCCGAACGAGACATTCGAGAGGCCGCACGTGATCTGTATGTCGGGGTACTCGTCTGTGATGAGCTTGATGCCCTTGATGAGTTCGAGTGCGGATCGTCGGTCGCTGTCCATCCCCGTCGAGATGGGCAGGACGAGCGGGTCGATGAATAGATCCTCCATCTTGAGCCCGTGGTGCTCGGTGGCGCGTTCGATGGCGCGCTTGGTGATCGAGAGCTTCCGCTCCGCGGTGCGCGCCATGGACTCTTCTGGATCTTCGTCGATGGTCCCGATGACCAGCGCAGCGTTGAAGGTCTTGGCGAATCGGCAGATCTCGTCGAACTTCTCGTCACCGTCTTCAAAGTTGGCTGAGTTGATGATGCACTTGCCAGCGGCGTGCTTGAGACCCGCCTCGAAGTTCGCCGGTTGCGTCGAGTCGAGCATGAGCGGGGCATCGACCTGCCTGACCATGCGCTTGACTGCTTCGGACATGTCCGCGGCGTTGTCGCGGCCTGCGTAGTCAACGTTCAGGTCGATGATGTGCGACCCGTCACGCACCTGCTGGCGTGCGAGCGTGATGATCCCGTCCCAGTCCTCAGCCTCGAGCAGCTGCTTGAACTTACGGCTGCCCGATGCGTTGCAACGCTCACCCACGATCAGAATCGAGTTGTCCTGCCGGTAGTCGGTCGGGGCGTACAGCGAGGTCGCTGCTCCAGGGAGCGGGCGGTGCTCAGCGGGCTTGGGCGACTTGCCCTCGACACGCTCGGCGAGCTCTTTGATGTGCTCGGGGGTGGTGCCGCAGCAGCCGCCGACGATGGACACGCCGTACTGGTCAACGAACGTGTTGATCGCATCAGCGAACGGCTTTGGTTTCAGTGGATACTCGGTCCGTCCTTCGACGAGCACTGGCAAGCCGGCGTTCGGGATGACCGAGACATAGCGCCCGTCGCTGCGCCAGTGCTTGCAGAGATAAGCGATGTGTTCGGCCATCTCTACGGGACCTGTCGCGCAATTGAGACCGAGCGAGATTATCGGGTAGTTCGAGAGCGCAGCCAGTGCCCCCTCGATGGACGTTCCCATAAGCATGGTGCCTGTCTGCTCGATTGTGACCGAGGTCATGATTGGGATATCGTCGGTAGACTTACCCACATCATCGAGCGCTGCTAGGCAGGCGTTGATCACGCACTTGACTTGCAGCAGGTCCTGACAGGTTTCGATGATGAATGCATCGACGCCGCCCGCGATCAGACCCGATGCCTGCTTCTTGTAGCTTGCGAACATCTCGTCCCATTTGATCTGGTCGAGCGTGATGAGCTTTGTGCCTGGCCCGATGGAGCCCAGGGCGAAGCGCGGCTTGTCGTGTGTAGAGAACTCATCGCATGTCGAGCGGGCGATCTCAGCCGCGGCTTTGTTGACCTCGAACACCCGATCCTGGATGTCGTTGTCGGCGAGGACGTGCTCGGCGCCGCCGAACGAGTTGGTCTCGATGCAGTCGGCGCCGACCTCGAGGAAGCTGGCGTGGAGATCGCGGAGGACATCGGGTCGGGTGACAGAGACGATGTCGGTGCAGTTCTCACAGCCGCAGTAATCGCGTTCGAGGTCCAGATCTGCGTTGTGTATGGACGTGCCCATCGCGCCGTCGATGACGAGGACTTTGCGGGTGAGTTCGAGGGCAAATCTGCTTGGCATCGTCGGTCCTTCTTCCTTGAGGAGCGGCTGAGTATAGCATCCGTTCTGCCGGATGAATGGATGAAAGAAATCGGGGGCTTAAAAAGAACGCCGCTGGAAGCGGCGATTGGGGTTTGATTTGTGGACAAATAGGTTTATTTGCGGGTCTTCTTGCCCTGCTTGTTGCCGCCCTTCTTGAAGTAGTCACCGGCGAAACGCTTCTGGAAGCGTTCGAGGCGGCCAGTGGCATCGACAAAGCTCTGCTTGCCGGTGAAGAATGGGTGCGAGCCCGACCAGACGTCGACGTGGAGCTCCGGGACGGTGGCTGCGGTCTCCAACACGACCTCGCCGTTGTAGTAGACCTTGCAGGGGTGCATGGCCGGGTGTGTGTCCTTCTTCATCTGCTGGCTCCTGCCGGTCGTGCCGGCGATTCGGTTCGTCTGGACGTCAAGCGTAGGCGCTGTCGGCTGGCCCGGTCGAGTGGAAAACCAAGACGAGAATCTGGGGGAGAGGGGTGCGTATAGTGGGTCCGCAACCCCGGGTCGGGCCTCTATCTGGCCTGTTTCGGGCAAGGCCACCTTAGCTCAGTTGGTAGAGCGAAGCTTTCGTAAAGCTTAGGTCGCCGGTTCAAGTCCGGCAGGTGGCTCTTTTCTCCTGCTTGCAATCAGGAAACCGGAAACGGGCTCGGCTCGTTTGTCTGCATGCACTCGACCGCGGCTTGTGCGGTGCGTGCGCCTAGTGACATGCCGTGGCCGGTGAGGCCGCCGCAGAACCAGATTTTGCCGGGATGCTCTTTGGCCTTTGCGATGATGGGCAGGCCCGTTGGTGAGAAGCCCATTGTGCCTGCCCAGCGGGCGATGACTTCGACCTCGGCTTTGAGCACGTTGCGAGCGTACTCATCAAGAGCGGACTGGAGTGCGTGTGTTGTCGCGTCGCTTGAGGTCTGCTCTTCTGATTCGCGGAGATTGCGCATGCCTCCGAGGATGATGGTGCCGTCGTGAGTCTGGCGGATGTACTCGGATCCTCGGTTGAGGTAGTAGGAGGCGTTGAGGGTGACGCCTTCGGCGTGCAGGGCGAGCATCTGACCACGGTTGGGCTCGATCTGTGCGCCCATTGATGGGAGCAATTCGGACGCCCAGGCGTTTGTGCACACGAGGACGGCTTCACACGGGTAGATGTGCGACTGAGTCTGAGGATGGCCGTTGGCATCGAAGTGGGTGACCTCGGTGTTATCTATCAGCGTTACTTTGTCAGGGTGATCGTGCATGAGCTGGTCGTTGAGGCGGTTGACCAGATCCCACGGGTTGATCGCGGCATCGTTTGGGTTGACGAGAGCGATCTCAGGATTGATGTTTGACCAGAGGGTGTCATCGCCCGAGGTTTGGAGTGTGCACTCGAAGCCGTCTTCCTCGAGCATGTTGGCAGAATTGCGGAGTTCCTCGGCTTCGCTGTCGGACATTGCGACGATGGATGAGGGGATCGCCTGGTAAGAATCGAGATCCGAGATGTGGTAGCGGCCTCGGAGGATCCCGAGATTCTCTTCGCTCCAGCGCCAGACGCGTATTGCGGTTTCTCGTCCGAGTTCGCCGCAGCAGTGGGCGTAGCTCTCGGCGACGCCTCGCATGAGAAAGCCAGCGTTCCGGGACGAGGCGCCCCAGCCAAGTGTGTGGCGTTCGAGGATTGTGACCTTGATCCCTCGCGAGGCGAGCTCGTAGGCAGCCGTGAGCCCGGTGATGCCGGCACCGATCACGACAACATCACAGGGTTCTTCTCGCGTGGGCGATGGGGAACGCTTCCAGTGGCTGACACTCATGGTGTCAGTCTATCGGCGCACGATGACGAGGACGTCGTTGATATTGGTTCCGGTTGGGCCGGTTTCGATGAGGCAGTTCATTTGAGCGAGCAATGGGTGTGTGTTGTGCTCGGCGAGGGCGTTCTCGAATGGGAGAGATTGGGATCGTGCTTGCTCCAGGTCATTGGGAGTGATCACGGCGCCGGCGGCGGTGGTGGGGCCGTCTATGCCGTCGGTCGCGAATGAGAAAACGAGCCAGTCGTGGTCGCGGTTTTCGAGCGTGAGAGCTGCGGCGAGGGCGGCTTCCTGCATGGGGCCACCTGAGGAGCCGGGCTTGATGCCCGTGACGACCGGTTCACCCCCGATGACAACAGAGTCGTGCTTGTTGAGCAGGTTTGCTGCGTAGGTCCCGAGTTCACTGGCTTCTGCTGTGGAGTCAGATTCGGTGTGTGGAGTAAAGTTGTGTAATTCCAGTACATCGGCGGCCGCGTCGACTGCGGCTTCGTTGTTCATGATGAATGGGTCGTGGGTTGAGTTCAACGCAGCATCACCGGGCTTTGGTGTCTCTTGGTGCTTGCCCTTTACCCCTTGTTCGAGGAAGCGTGTGACTGCGTCAGATACGCTCAGGCAACCGTGGTGTCTGAGCACATCCAGTGCATCGGCGAAAGTGGATGTATCCGGCGTGAAGGGTCCTGAAGCGATGGTAGAGAGATCGTCGCCCACGACATCTGAGACAACCACGACGTGAGTATTCTCAGCAGACGAGAGCTGCGCGAGTCGACCTCCCTTGAGCTGTTCGATGTGTTTGCGGACTTTGTTCAGATCGTGGATGTTGCAGCCTGCGCGCATGAGTTCATCGGTGACGATACGGATGTCGTCTAGTGTGAGCGGGGGGGCAGGGAGTGTGAGAAGGGCAGAGCCGCCTCCTGAGAGGAGAACCAGGAGCCGGGCTTCGGACGGGAGTGATCGTACAAACTCGAGTGTGCGTTGGGCAGCGTGTAGGTTGCGATCTGTTGCCAGTGGGTGGTCGGCGATGTGGAGTTCGGTTTCGATTCTGAAGCGTATTGCTTTCGGTGGCGGCGTTGAGATGACGAGTGAGACAATGAGATTGTCAGCTAGTTCTTTTTGTGCCCCATGCGTCATGGGGATCGCTGCTTTGCCGACGGCCAGAAGGTGAGTGGGTGGATTGCTTTCGAGTAGTTGGCAGTGAGCTTTCGAAAATCCCTGAGGGTCAGCACTAAGACGAATCAGGTGGAGGAGTTGTTGCGCAAGCTCATCCATAGATCTTGATCAGCCTGTTGATGGCTTCTTTGAGTGTCGAGTGTTGTTTGCAGAACGCGAAGCGCAGGTAGTTGGCGCACAAACCGGGGGTTGCGCAGAAGACGCTCGGGGGGATGGCGGCGACGCCGAATTCGCTCGTGAGTTTGAGCGAGAGCTCGACATCGGTTGTGACCCCGAGCCTGTGGCTGATCCTGGAATGCTCGGCGAGGATGAAGTACGTGCCCTCGGGGATGGAGACATCGAATCCCACACCCGCGAGGCCCTCGGCGAGCATGTCCCGGGCAGCGCGGTACTGCTCTCGGAGCTCGGAGATGTACGCTTCGCCGTTAAATAGTGCTTCTGCGGCGGCGTGCTGGAACGGGGTTGCGGTCGAGAACGTGATGAACTGATGCGCTGCTCGGACGGCGGCGGAGAGTTCTGGTGATGCGATCGCCCAGCCGACCTTCCATCCGGTGAGGCTGAAAGATTTGC
>WUAK01000131.1 GCA_009827205.1 Phycisphaeraceae bacterium
GATGTTCGCGGTCGTGTCCTTCGCTCGTCCGAGTTCAGCAACAGTCGTTTTGTCGATATCGATCTCTGAAGGCAACGGATACTTGCCGTCGTTCGAATCGGCCCAGAGAACCATGCCTGTTCCGATCCCGCGGAGTTGAGTCGCGTCTTTCAACTGGCGCATATCGCCTCTGCCGCCAAGTGCAGGCAGCAAGAGCACGATGATCACAAAAAGCATGAGGATGACCACAACGATTTCAGTCAACGTCATCCCGCGACGCATCATCACAAAGCTCCGATCCACCCTGACGGCAAGATACGAGAGCCCCGCATCCGCTGTTGCAGATCACCCCCGCCCGAAACACCCCAAGCGGCTATCCACAAAGCCCGATCGCCCTAACTTCTTGCCCCTTCAACACCTACGTTTGTCACAAATTTGTTTGGGCCTGACGTAGACAGAACAAGACTACATGTGGTAGACTTCGCCCGCTGGGCACGCGACCGATGCCGCCCCCGGCCCGAGATGGTCCCGAACGAGGGATCTCCGGATTCCGCATCGGCAACGGCTCCGACCCACGGACCGGCTCGCTCACCAAAGAGCACACGAGCCGCCATCCGAGGACCACCGGTGCAGCACATCAAGGAGGCCACAGATGGCCAAGCGCAACAGCGGTCCCGCGAAGACGCTCCAGCCCAAGACCGAGGGCGACGCACGCAAAGACGTGCTCAAAAGAACAATCGGACAGATCGAAAAGCAGTTCGGCCAGGGTGCGATCATGAGCCTGGACGAGGACGCTTACCTCTCAATCCCCGGCATCTCAACCGGCGCGATCAGCCTCGACCTCGCCCTGGGCGGCAAGGGCATCCCGAAGGGCCGCATCGTCGAGGTGTTCGGCCCCGAGTCCTCCGGTAAGACAACGCTCTGTCTCTCCATCGCAGCACAGGCCCAGAAGCTCGGAGGCACCGCCGCCTTCGTCGACGCCGAGCACGCGCTCGACCCGTCGTGGGCCAAGAAGATCGGTGTCGACATCGACCACCTCCTCGTCAGCCAGCCCGACTCGGGCGAGCAGGCGCTCGAGATCGTCGAGCTGCTCGTCCGCTCCAACGCGGTCGACCTGATCGTCGTCGACTCCGTCGCGGCTCTGATCCCACGAGCCGAAATCGAGGGCGAGATGGGCGACTCCGTCGTGGGCCTGCAGGCTCGCCTCATGTCGCAGGCGATGCGCAAGCTCACGGGCGTGATCGCACGGAGCCAGGTCACCGTCATCTTCATCAACCAGATCCGCGAGAAGATCGGCGTCATGTTCGGCTCCCCCGAGACCACACCGGGCGGCCGGGCGCTCAAGTTCTTCTCGTCCGTCCGCATCGACGTCCGCCGAACCGGCGCGATCAAGGAAGCCGACCAGACCGTGGGCTCCAGAACCCGCGCCCGCGTCGTCAAGAACAAGGTCGCGCCGCCCTTCCGCGACGCCGAGTTCGACATCATGTACGAGGAAGGCATCAGCTCCTCGGGCGACCTGCTCGACCTCGCCGTCGAGACGGGCGTCGCCGACAAGGCCGGCGCATGGTTCAGCTACGGCGAGATCCGCCTTGGCCAGGGCCGGGAGGCGTCCAAGCGGTTCCTCGCCGAGAACGATGACCTGTTCGAAGAAATGAAAGAAGCCGTCCTCGAGAAGAAGCTGCCCCAGAAGGTCCGCGAGCGCATGGCGCAGATGGAAGCCGAGGAAGCAGAAGCCGAGCCCGTCGAGGCATAAGGAGGAGGGGAGTGGGAGGAGCAAGGCAGGGCTCATCGGGCCCGAATGCCTTGCTCACCGTTCCCGAAGGGGCCTACCATGGCCCCTGCCGCGGATGTGGCGGAATTGGCAGACGCGCTAGGTTCAGGTCCTAGTGGGGGTAAAACCCCGTGGAGGTTCAAGTCCTCTCATCCGCACTTGACAGGTTTACACGGCTGGCACCTCTTGCCAGCCGTGTTTCTTTTTCCATTCCAACGTACCCTCACCTCCCATGGCGCTCATCTACTGCGGCATCGACGAGGCTGGCTACGGACCCATGCTGGGACCGCTCTGCGTCGGGCTGACCACACTCCGCGTGGACAACTGGTCCGGTGAGCACGTGCCCGATCTCTGGAAAGAACTCAGCGCAGGCGTGTGCAGATCACTCGCCGAGCAGCGCGCCGACAAGAAGAGCCGGGTCGTCATCGCCGACTCGAAGAAACTCAAGCTCTCCAACCAGCTCAAAACCAAGCACCCGCTGACACACCTGGAGCGCACGGGGCTTGCGATTCTCAGAGCCGCGGGCGTGACCGCACCCGACGATGATCACCTGTTCGCGGCGCTGGGCGCAAAGCTGCCTGACGAAGCGTGGTACCGGGGCGAACCCGTCAAGCTCCCGCTCGCCGGGACCGAGGCGGAGCTCGCCATCGCGTCGAACGTGCTGCTCGCGTCGCTCTCGAGCGCCCGGGTGAGCGTCGAGGAAGCCGCGGTGGGGGTGGTCTGCGAGAAACGATTCAACCAGATCGTCAAGGCGACCGGCACCAAGTCCGAAGCCACCATCAGCATCATCGGCGATCATCTCAGACGCATCGCTTCGCGCTGGAAGGACTCGGGCGAGGACGTCCGCATCGTCTGCGACCGCCTCGGGGCGCGCAAGACGTACGCAAACGTCATCGAGCGAGAACTCAAGGGCACCAAGGCGACTCCTCTCTATGAGTCACCCGAGCGGAGCATCTACAGACTCGAAGGCTGGTCGTGTGATGCGCGCATCATGTTCGAAACCGAATCGGAACAGGCCCATCTGCCCGTCGCGTGCGCCTCGATCTACGCCAAGCTCACCCGCGAACTCGCGATGGCTCGGTTCAACCGCTACTTCAGAGAGCGGCTCCCCGAACTCAAACCCACCGCGGGCTACTACGCCGACGCCCGCCGATGGCTGACCGATGCAGAGAGCGTCGTCGATCAGCAGACAAGACGAAGGCTCGTGCGCATCGGTTGAAAAAGAACAAGGCGGGCACAAAGCCCGCCTCGCGTCGTTGTTTGGATTGATCGGTCTGTTTAGTAGACCATCGCCGTCGCGGCTTCGATCGACTCGACGACCTGGCGGACCTGGAAAGGCTTGCGGAGGAAACCCTCGTAGCCCTTGCTGGCCAGAGCCGCGGCCTGGCCGTCCGTGAGCTTGCCGCTCATCGGGACGATCTTGGTCATCTGCAGGTTGTCGGACGTCTGCACGAGGTTGGCCACCTGATCGGCGTCGTTGTTCTCGCCAAGGTGCAGGTCGAGCAGCAGCACGTGCGGGCGGAACCTCTCGCATTCCATCCCGGCCTCGAAGCCCGAGCTGGCGGTGTGCACGTCGTAGTTGGTCCGCTCGATGAGGACGTCCTTGAGCGTGTTGGTCACGTCCACATCGTCATCGACGATGAGCACGCGGGTCCGGCCCCCGGTGATCCCGTCGAGCGGGATGCCGTGCGCCTTCATGAACTTGACAAGCTCTGCGACCGGGATGCGTCTGTCCTTCGACCCTGGGATGCGGTATCCCTTGAGTGACCCGGAATCGAACCATTTGGAAACGGTCCTGGGGGCCACGTTGCAGATCTTGGCGACTTCGCCGGTTGTGAGTACGTCCTTGTCGATCGGCATGGATCACACCTCTTGCAACGGGGCACCTCCCCGAGCGGCTGGATCGGCGGCTTCCAAAACACACGAAGGACCGCGTCACCGGCAAAGGCATCGGTTGTCCGCGTAGGCGGCTTGACCCCTCCTTCCGACAGAAACCGCTCTTTGAAGCTATTCGGACCTTGGACGGGTCCTCGCCCTGGAGCCATCGTCAACTCTCCCGATTGACGGGGGGGCTCTCGCGCTGGTACCTTGCCTAGGCTGGTCTGTCTCCACGCGGGGCGTGGTGACCCGGCAGGACGGGATGGAACGTCCGGCGGCGGGTATACGTAAAGGTCGGCACCGAGGCATAGATTGGGAGATGGACGGGCAAGGCGGCCCGCCGGGCAAGGCCCGGAGACATCTGTCCCAATACAAGCCAACCTGGAGTGAGGCGTGCGGATGGATTGGTATCGATCGGTGCGGCTGTTTCGCGCAGCAAGCATTGGAGTCTCTGTTTCTCTCGCCGGCTTTGCCTCTGCGCAGAACGACGAGCCTGACATCAAGACTCAACTCAGTGACTTCGTCTTCTATGTCAACGTCCACCAGAAGGAAGCCGCTGCCGGTATGGCAAGCGAGATCTTCGGCGCGGGCATGACACCGAGAGAGTTCCTCGAAGCCGTCGAAGAGCACGGCCTCGAAGACGACCTCGATGAAGCCATCGGCAAGGCCCTTCGAAGCGACGAGCTCGAGCCCTTCGGTGCTCGGATGCTCAAGATGCTCACCGACGGTCGCCTCCAGCGCGCCCGTGATCCCAACGAGATCGAACGGAACATCGAGGGCCTCGTTGGTGGTCTCCGCGAGCGCCTCTACTCACGCGAGCGACTGAAGGTAGCCGGCGAGTACGCCATGCCCCAGCTGATCGATGCGCTCCTGCAGCGTGCCGACATCCAGCTCCGCACGCAGGTCCAGAGGCTCCTCAACGAGTCGGGCCGCTCGTCGGTTATCCCGCTTTCCGTGTCGCTCATGGAGATCGAGCCCGCGGCGCAGGAGCAGGTTGTCAACGTTCTTGGTCAGCTCGGCTACCAAGCCGCGGCCCCTTATATCTCCGAGCTGCGTGACAAATCCCTGAGCGATCCGGTCCGCGCCGCGTGCGACCGTGCCCTGGATTCACTGGGCGTTTCGGGCAGCACCGCCGAGCTTTATCTGCAGCTCGCAGAGGGCTACTACAACGAGCGTGATGAGCTCACATCGTTCCCGGGCGAAGAAATGCAGCTCCTGTGGGATTACGACCCCTCGATCGGTCTGAACCCGACCGCGATCGAGACCGAGGTCTACCACGAAGCCCGCGCGATGAGGCTCGCCGAGCGCGCGATGGAGTTCGGCTCGCAGGGGCCTGGCGCCCTTGGCCTCTGGGTTGCTGCCAATTTCTCCCGCGAGATCGACGAGACCCCAGGCTACGACAACCCGGCATACCCGCCCTCCATGCGTGAGGCGATGTATTACGCCGTTGCATCGGGTCCGATCATCGGTGAGGTCGTCCTGAGCAGAGCGCTTGAGGACAACGACACACGTCTTGCAAGACGCGCCGTTGAAGCGATCCACCGCACCGCCGGTCCGGGCCTGATCTGGGACCGCTCCAGCGGCCAGAGCCCTCTCGTGACCGCACTGACGTACCCGAGCCGACGTGTGCAGTACGACGCGGCTCTGGCTATCGCTGCTTCCCAGCCCAGGAGCAACTTCAACGGCTCTGAGCGCGTCGTCCCGACCCTGGCAAGCGCCATCCGCTTCGCGGGCACCAGCTACGCACTCGTCATCACCGAAGAAGAAGAGCAGTACCGCTCGATCCGCAGGGTTGTCGAGTCGCAGGGCTACCAGGTGCTCCCCTTCGGCAGCGATGTCGCCGAGATCGCGGAAGCGATCGCCGAGGCACCCGGAATCGACCTTGTCGTCACACAAGCGGCTGCAGGCCGGACCGAGCCTCTTATTGATGCGGTCCGCTCGCGTGCCAAGCTCTCGGCGGCTCCGATCTTCTCGATGGTTGCCTCCAACGAACTGCCTCGACTGCGAAGGCTGCACGGCAGCGACGTCTCGGTCATGGTCCGTCCCTTCGGGATCGGTGAAGATCTGCTCTCGTCCGCTCTCACGGAACTCGTGGACTCCGCCTCGGGCGGCGTGATCGAGGCCGATGAGGCCCGTGACTTTGCGATCCTCTCGCTCAACGCCTTGCGTGACCTTTCAGTGGCCAATAACGCAGTGCTCGATGTTGCCGACTCGACCACGAGCCTCGTCTCAGCGATGAACGAGACGACCGGCGAGGTCCGCCTGCAGGTCGCAGAGGTACTCAGCAGGATCGGGCGTTCGTCGGCTCAGGCAACGATCGCCGAGGCGGCGTTGACGGCATCGGGCACCGAGCGTGTCGATCTGCTCGGCAAGCTCGCAGGCTCTGCCAAGCGATTTGGAAACCAGCTCGACGCACCGATGATCGAACAACTCGTCGAGCTCTCGGCTACCGGTGAGGACGACGAAGCGACCGCTGCGGCGACCGTTATCGGTGCACTGGGCCTGCCCCAGAGCGATCTCGTCCGGCTCATCCTGGCGGGTCAGTAAGATCACGGATTCTTGAGTTCAGTTTCTCGGACGAGACGGATCCTGAGCCAATAACCAAGTCATCACTTCGAACCAGACGGGCCTCCGGGCTCGTCTGGTCGTTTTTGCTGGGCGCAGAGCGCATAACCGGACCCGTATCAGAAAAACTCCTTTGCAGAGCGGCAAAGCACCGGGCGGTCGTATCCGATCCTTGCATTGGCCTCAGCGAGAACCCGGGCGAGCGGGGATGGGAGGCTGGCTTCGTCGAGTGTTCGGCGGGCACGAACACCTGACGGTGGTGAGGTAAGGACGAATCAGCTCGCACCGGTGCTTTAAGGAGGAACTTGCTCATGAGAGCTCGACGGAACAGTGCATTTACGCTAGTTGAAATTCTGATCGTTGTGGTCATCCTCGGCATCCTCGCCGCGGTCGTGATCCCCCAGTTTGTGAACGCGTCTGACGAGGCCCAGGTCGGCAACGTCGAGACCCAGCTCCGCACCCTGCGCACGCAGATTCAGCTCTTCCGTGCCCAGTCGGACACGAACGACTTCCCCGTCCTCGTCGAGGGTGACGATGACGGTGCAGTTGCCTGGGCGGCGATGATCGACGAGCAGCTCCTCCAGGCTGCCCCGGTCAACCCTCGCACAAACTCTTCGGAGATCACCTTCACCGACAATACCGGCGTTGACGGCATGGACGAAGCCATGGCTGACGCTGACGTCGGCTGGTTCTTCAACGAAGATACCGGCGAGCTCTGGGCCGCCTCGTTCAACGAGAACTACCGCGACCCTGCTGACGCAGACACCGGCGAGCCGTGGCCCGCTGGCGGTGGCGGCTAACCCGTCATAACTCAGTGATCTCTCGCACGGCCGGCTCGAAAGGGTCGGCCGTGCTTTCAGGAACGGATCCGGTCAATCACGGGTATATTGAGGTGCTCGTTCAATTCGAACACCATGCAAAGGACACACAATGAGCAACTGCCAAACCAGTCCGAAGTCCCGTTCAACGACCGTGCTCCTCTCAGCCATCGCTGCACTCCTTGCGGTCGATGTGAGTGTCCGCCTGATGGACAAAGAGCCCGCTGTACAGGCGAGTGAAGCGGTGCCGGTGGCGTACCAGCCTCAGGTCGGGCTAGCCAACCCGATCCATCAGCGCGAGCAGATGATCGATGAACTCCAGCAGATCGACAGTCGCCTCGCCTCGCTGGAGAACAGGCTCAAGGGCAACATCCGTGTTGAAGTGATGAACTTCCCGAAGGTAGATACGGAGAACGATTGAGATGATGCTTGGTCGCTCGGCAAAGAGTGGCGGGGGCGTTCGTCGGAGCGGCGGGTACACCCTGCTTGAGCTCATGATCGTTCTGATCCTGATGGGTGTCGCCGCGGCGCTCGTGATCCCGAACGTGAGCGGCAGCGAGTCGATCCGCGTGCAGACAGCGGTCCGTGCGATCGCCGCCGACATCATGTACACGCAGAGCGATGCGCTCGCTTACCAGTCGAGGCGTGCTGTAGTCTTCGACCCAGCCAGTAACTCGTACTGGATCGCTGAGGTAACCGACGACGAGCTCGACTTCGACGCCGATGCGATGTACAAGATCGACGGCCCC
>WUAK01000132.1 GCA_009827205.1 Phycisphaeraceae bacterium
ACTCCGGTACTTCGATATGCCAGACCGGAATCCTGTGCCCCCACCAGAGTTGTCTGCTGATGCACCAGTCGCGCAGATTCTCGTGCCACTGCTCGAAGGTTTTGGCGTATCGGTCGGGGTAGAAGCGGAGCTTGCCGTCGTGCTCGTTGCTCTCACGGGGGAGCATGAGCTGGCTCGTGCGCTGATCTTCGGTCATCGCGCGCAGGGCGGCGGCTCTGAGCCTGTCGTCGGTGACCTTCACGTACCACTGGTCGGAGAGGTAGGGCTCGATCGCCGCGTGAGAGCGATAGCTGTGGCCCACGCTGTGCACGTGTGGTTTGACGGCTTCGAGCAGGCCTCTGGCCTTGAACTCGTCGAGCACTTTCTTGCGGGCGTCCTCGCGTGAGAGACCGACAAAGACGTGCGCGCCGTGGTGGGGGTCGTAGTCGTCCCAGCCGTGGTCTGCGGAGATCGAGGCATCGGGCGCCATGACGTTGATGACGGGCAGTTCGTGGCGCTGGCCGATCTCCCAGTCGTTGGGGTCGTGCGCGGGGGTGACCTTGAGGAAGCCGGTCGCCATCTTGGCTTTGGCGTCGTTCTCGTCGCCGCCCAGCGCGACGGGGAGGACGACGTACGAGTCCTCGACGATCGGGATTACGCGTCCGACCAAGGGAAGTTCGGCGCGGAGGCCCTTGAGCGCTCCGGCGCGGGGATCGGTCGGGTTCACGGCGACCGCGGTGTCTCCCAGGTATGTCTCGGGGCGTGTCGTCGCGACGGTCACGTACGCCTGGTCGTCCTCGGGCAAGCTCTCTGCGCCCGGGTAGCCCTTTGCTGCCAGCTCTGACCATGTGACCGGGGAGTGATCCCCGGGCCTGGCTTCGTGCACGAGGGGGTATCGCAGGTACGCAAAGATGCCCTCGATCTCTTCGTTCTCGACCTCGTCGTCGGCCAGCGCGGTCTGGGTGACCGGGTCCCAGTTGACGAGGCGTTTGCCACGGTAGATGAGCCCGTCCTTGAAGAGTCGGAAGAACGCTTTTCGGACTGCACGAGCACAGGTTTCGTCCATCGTGAACCGCTGGCGGTCCCAGTCGCACGAGCAGCCCATGGCTTTGAGCTGGTCGGTGATGCGCTCCTCGTATTCGTCCTTGAACGCCTGGATCTTGGCGATGAACTCGTCGCGCTGGAAGTCGGTGCGCTTCTTGCCTTCCTCGGCGAGGACGCGCTTCTCGACGACGGTTTGGGTGGCGATGCCCGCGTGGTCGGTGCCGGGCATCCAGAGGGTCTCGTAGCCCTTCATCCGGTGGTAGCGGATCAGGACATCCTGGAGGGTGTTGTTGAGCGCGTGCCCGAGGTGGAGGGCTGCGGTGACGTTGGGCGGCGGGATGATGATGCAGTATGGCTTGGCCTCGCCCGAGAGAACGCGGGCCGGGTCGGCCTTGAAGGCGCCGGCGGCGTCCCAGCGGGAGCTAACGGCGGGCTCGTGCTCGGCTGGCACGTACTTGGCGGGGAGTTCTGGATTCGTTGGTGTGCTCATTGAGCTAGCAGTGTATGGGGGCCGATACCATGGTCGATGACTGAAGGAAACAACAAAGCTGGGTCTAAGGCGCTCGCCGCGGGCGTATTGGTGGTGGTCGCACTGGCGATCGTCGGCGCGGGTGTGTGGTTCGTGCTTGGGCCTGGCTCTGGATCGGGGGTCGAGGAGGCTCAGGCAAGCCAGAACCCCGCGAACGAGGCGACCCCGGCCCACGCGATCGAGGCGGCACTCGGGGCCGCAGCGAGCTACCGCTCCAGTGAGGAGTTCGCTAAGGCCGAGGCGGTCCTGAGGGCGGCGGTCGAGGAGCATGTCGAGGATCAGGGCCTTCGGCTGGCGTATGCCGAGGTTCTGATGGACCTACAGAAGACCGAGCAGGCGTACGAGCAGTACGAGGCGGCGCTGGCGATCGGGCCCCGCGACCCGCAGATTGAGTTCAACGCGGGCACACTGGCGATGGCGGTTGGCAACCCGGAGCGGGCGCTCGAGCACTACTCGATGGCGCGGACTGCCGAGCCTGGGAGCGCTCAGATTGCGCTCTATCTGGGAGCCGTCCAGCACCAGCTCGGGATGCAGTCCGAGGCAAAGGCGAGCCTGCTCGCGGCGATTCAGCTTGATGAGAGCAGCGCCGAGGCGTCATCGATGCTGGCACAGATCTACCTCGATGAGAACGACGGCGAAGTTGCGCTGAGCTTTATCCGCAAAGCACGCGAAGCCGAGCCTGCGCAGGTCGCGCACAGGATCCTGGAAGCGAGGATCCTGCGGAGGCTCAACAAGCCAGATGAGGCGCTGACGCTTTTGATGGCGTTGCCCGAAGGTGATTTGTATCAGCCGATGGTGCTTGAGCTGTGCAGCGCGAGCATGGGGCTGCTCAACCAGCGCGCGGAGGCGGCGGCCCTTTACGAGCGGGCGATGGAGCTCAATCCGGGCGAGCCCGAGTACGCGTTCCAGGCGGCGCAGTGGCACGAGCGCGCCGGGAACACCGAGCGAGCTGCGGAGCTTGCCAGGCGGGCTTCGATGATGGGGCACGAGCAGGCCAAGGCGATGGCAGATCGGCTCGCCGAGGGATGAGATCGCGGATTTGAGTCAGACGGTCATCGCGGTCTCGGGTGAGATCGGGACGGTCGGCGTGGGCTCGCCGTCGTCGTCATCATCATCGTCGTCGTCTTCATCCGGGCCATCATCGCCTGTGTCTTCTTCATCGCCGGGCGGCGTTTGGATTCGGCGACCCGCTTCCTGCCAGGCGTCGGGTAACTCACGCTTCTTGCGCTGGCGTTTGGGGATGTCGCGTCTGAATTTGCTGCGGACGATGAGCATGAGAGCGAGAGAAGCGCTGGCGATCACGATGACCACGAAGAGCAGGATGAGCCCAGCCATGGTCTGGCTCGTGTCCGCGGCGGGCTGGGTCGAATTCTGAAGGGCAGTCGCGCTGAGCATCTTGCCCCCAGCGTAGCGGCTACACTTCGAGCCATGGACGAGAACACCCTTCATTTTCAGACGCACCAGTCGGTCATCGACGAGCTCGAGGCGCGGATTTTGACGATCCGCGACTCTCTTTAACTACGATTCCAAGCTCGAACAAGCCGCTGAACTTACGGAAAAGATGAACGCGCCAGATTTCTGGGACAGCCAGACGGAGGCGCAGAAGGTCGTGAGCGAACTCAAGCTCGTGAAGGCGCAGACGGATCCGCTGACGGAAGCTGCGGATTCACTCGAGAACGCCAAGGTTGCCTACGAGATGGCGCGCGAGGAGGGCGACGACGACCTGCTCGTTGAGGCGGATGACACGCTCTTCGATCTGACCAAGAAGATGGACAAGATCGAGCTGCAGTCGCTGCTCTCTGGGAAACATGACCACCGCAACTGCTTCCTCTCGATCAGCGCTGGCGATGGTGGCACGGAGGCGAACGACTGGGCCGAGATGCTCTTTCGGATGTATCTGTATTACTTCGAGAAGCAGGGCTGGAAGGTCGAGGAGGTTTCCAAGACGTTCGGGACCGAGGTCGGGATCGACCACGTGACGCTGCACGTACAGGGGCCCTATGCGTTTGGGTACCTCAACTGTGAGCGGGGCACACACAGGCTCGCCCGTGTCAGCCCCTTCAACGCGCAGGGTAAACGGCAGACCAGCTTCGCGACGGTGGATGTCACGCCCGAGTTTGATGAGACCGGCGACGTTGAGATCCCGGAAGCCGATCTCGAGATAACCGCGTTTGCAAGATCGAGCGGCCCGGGTGGTCAGAACGTCAACAAGGTAGCAAGTGCGATCCGTCTGGTTCACAAGCCGACGGGCATCATGGTCGTGGCCAGCACGCATCGCGAGCAGATGCAGAACCGCAAGCAGGCCGAGTCGCTGCTGGTTGCAAAGCTCGAGCAGATCGAGGAAGAGAAGCGCGAGGCGGAGATCGCCGAGGCATCTGGCGGGAAGCTCGAGCACCGGGGCTGGGGCGCTCAGATTCGTTCGTACGTGCTGTACGACAACCGTGTGAAGGACCACCGTACCAACCACGAGGTTGGCAACCCCCAGACCGTGCTCGACGGGAACCTGCAGGAGTTCATCGATTCCGAGCTTCGTCGTCGACGGTCGAACAAGGGGTGACCTGGCCGCTGGCCAATGGCGACTATGAATTTATCGAGGGCTTCAAAGTTCTTGGTGACATGATGGAGCCATACCCATGGTGGTATTGGTTTCTTCTACTTGTGCTCAATACGCCGGTTTACATTGGGTTGATCTATGTTGTGTTCTTCTCTCGTGAGGGGTTCAAGGCAAACTGGGATGCGGTCGTGACCAGCGTGCTGGATCGTCTCGCGGCGTATCACCCGGCAAATCTGTTTGCTTTCTTTCGATTCCTCTTCTGGCTAGGGCTCTGCGCGCTTGCGTTGATAGTTGAGCATCACATGCTCTGGAAGGGCTTGTTCAGCTATGAGTAAGCTGAGGCGGCTGACTGTCCGATAGTGAGGTATCACTGTCGCTCAATCGGAACCAGAGATGCCCGAGAAACAACTGCTCATCCATATCGGCCTCCACAAGACGGGCACCACCTGGCTCCAGCGCCGGGTGTTCGCGGACGCGGAGATGGGCTTTCTCTCGACGAAGAACGGTCAGAGCAACGAGGCGACCGACGCGTTCGTGACTGCAGACCCACTGGCATTCAACGCGGCAGAAGCGTGCAGAGTGTTCGAGCCCATGATTCACGAAGCCGGCCAGCGGGGGCTCGTGCCGGTGATCTCGCAAGAGAGGCTGAGTTCGGATCCGTCGTTCGGCGGGTACTACTTCACCGACGTGATCGATCGTCTGATCGAGACATTCGACGATTTCAGGGTGCTGCTGACGATCCGCGAGCAGAAAGGGATGTTGCTCGCGTTGTACCGCCAGGCGGTGCGCTCGGGAGGGACGTACTCGCTGACACAGATGATCGGCACCGGTGACGAACCGACGGGATGGAAACCGACGATCAGGCCAGAGTATTTGATGTACGACCGGATGATCGAGCATTTGCGCAAGAGGCTCGGTGATGAGCGCGTGTGCGTGCTTCCTCTGGAGTTGATGCGGAGTGATCCCAAGGACTACATGCAGCGGCTTCTTGCGTTCACGGGCGCGGAAACAACCAAAGAGCCCGGCATGGAGGCGGAGAACGCTGGGCTCTCGCCTCTTGCGACGCGTCTCTCAACACTGACGAATCGATTCAGCAGGCCGAACCCCCTGGGGCCCGATCAGTCGTGGCGGCTGAAGCTCATGCGGCGAGTCTACTGGTGGTTCGACAGAGTCGTGCCCACGAGTTGGTCGAAAGGCACGACAAAGAACTGGAAGTCCACGATCGAGCGCAGGGTTGGCGCACTGTACGACGAGAGCAACAGGCGCACGTCTGACCTCACCGGGTTTGATCTGGGATCTATGGGCTACAGCGTTGGTCGGGGCGAGGTCAGTTAGTGTTTGTGCTGACGCGAGGACAGGCGCATGTTGTTGCGGCGAGCCGCGGCTTTGCGTGAGAGTTCACCGATCGGGCGGGGCCCCTGGCAGCAGCCAACGGCGCACGCATCGTCGATCGGCTCCGGCTCGGAGCTTTCCTTTGACATACCCGATTCGATCGCGGGCAGGATGCTCGCGACGAGGATGACGCCGAACGAACCGAGCAGAACAACCGGGTGCAGATCCATGTCGTAGCGCCGGAGCACGACGAAGTTGAGAACCGCGGTCGCGGCGATGAGCACGAACGCGATGATGAGACGTTTGGCGAGTTTGCCGCCGTCGGTGTCCTCGAAGGGTTCCGGCGGGAGGTCGTCGGGGATCTCGTATGCGAGCTTGTCGGGCTGGTAGCTGCCGCCCGAGGGCACGCGGGTCGCTTGCTGGCCTGCGAGTTTCAGGTTGGTTTGGCTTTGTGCCATATCACACAGTAGATCCGAAATGCGGGGCGGTTTCTTCCCAAATCCGGATCAAATCATCTGTTCCATGAGAAATCTGTTCCGTTTGTTCGTGTTCCGTATTGCCACGACGATCCCGATAATCGTCACGATAATGGGCACGGCGATCATGACCACGAAGATCTTCATCACCCGGTCGGCCATGGCCATCGGCTCGTGGCGGAGTGTGATTGGATAGGCATCTGCTGTGATTTCGAGCGTTAGGTCGCCACGCTCGGGGACCGAGAGGGTGCCCAGCACGAGGTGGCGCTGTTCGCCGATGACGATCCACATGTCCGATGTGTTGGGCCTGAAGCTCAAAGCCGGGTTGATTGGCGTGACTGTGATGTTGTTGGAGTCGGCATTGATATTTGCATCGCGCGCGAGCACATACTCGCCCGCGGCGGGCACTCGAATGGTGTGTGTGCCGTCGGATTCGATCGTGTCGAAGACCTTGGAAGCGCCGGCGACGAGCATCCAGCCGCCGCCCCCGATCGCGGCGACGAGCAGGATCAGACCCGAGACGATGAGGATCGTGCCGATGGGTTTGGGTTTGTAGACCTCGTCCATATTGGGATGTTAACCGATCGCTCGACGTGATCAGACGAGCAGGCTCGCCGGGCTTTCGAGGAGCTTGCGGACCGTGGAGAGGTACTCGGCTGCCATCGCGCCGTCGATGATGCGGTGATCGCTGGACATGGTCATGGACATCTCGTGCCCGACGGTGATGGCCTGCTCGCCGTCCTCGTCGGTCTCGATGAAGGGTTTCTCAACGGCTTGCCCGACGGCGAGGATCGCGGCGTTGGGCGGGTTGATGATCGCGGTGAAGTGATCGACGCCGAACATGCCGAGGTTCGAGATGGTGAAGGTCGAGTCCGACATCTCCTCGGGGGTGAGTCCCTTCTCGCGGGCCTTCCTTGCGAGGCGCTTGGTCTCGGCCGAGATGTAGCGGAGGCCCTGGGCGTCGGCGCCGCGGATGGTCGCGACGACGAGGCCTCCCCCGCGTTCGGCGGGCAGGCTGACGGCGACCCCGATGTTGACGTGCTTGTGCAGATCGATAGAGGGGCCGTTGTCATTCCAGCTCGAGTTGATGAATGGGTGCTGGTGCATCGCAAGGGCGCTGGCGCGGACGAGGAAGTCGTTGACACTGAGCTTGACGCCCTGGTTCTCGAGCTGGCTGTTGAGCTGCTGACGGAGTTCGAGGAGCGCGTCGATGCGGGCGCTGACTGTGACCTGGTAGTGGGGGATTGTTGTCTTTGATTCGACGAGCCTGCGGGCGATGGTGCCTCGCATGTTGCTGAGTGGGACGTTCTTGTCCTCGAGCGCAACGGGCGCGGGCATCGGCGCCGGCGCGGGCGATGCGGCGACCGCTTGCTGGGGTGCGGCCTGCGCGGGTGCGGCGACCGGCTGAGCGCCGGGGACGGCGTGCTCGACGTCCTTCTTGACGATGCGGCCCGAGGGACCCGAGCCGTCGATCGAGTTAAGGTCGATGCCCCGCTCGCTGGCGATCTTCTTGGCCAGGGGCGAAGCCATGATGCGGCCCGTGGTGCTGTCGGGGTCGGCGCTGATGCCGTGCGAGGGTGCGAGCGTGGCGGTTGTGGACCCGTTGCTGGCGGCCTTGTCGGGGCCAGCGTCCTGCTTCTGCGCTGGAGCGGCGGCGCCAGAGGATGCCCCGCCCGCGCTGCTCGCGGCCTCGGCGAGGTCCTCGTCTTCCTCGGCGATCACAACGATCAGGTCACCGACGTTGACGTTGCTGCCCTCCGATCGGAAGAGCA
>WUAK01000133.1 GCA_009827205.1 Phycisphaeraceae bacterium
CGCGAGCAATACGGCGCGCCTCATCGCTTTACTCTCCGGGGCTGATCCCGTTTGACCTCAACCGGTGCGCTCGATCGCTTCGACGATCGTGTCGCCGCGGGCGCGTACTCGTCGTCGAACTCGTCACCTTTAAAGAGCGAGCCCAGGTAGACGCGCTTGACCATCTCGTCGTTGATGAGCTCTTTGGGTGTGCCCTCGGCGAAGACCTTGCCCTCGTCGATGATGTACGCCCGGTCGCACACACGGAGCGTCTGCTGCACGTTGTGATCGGTGATGAGGAACGCGATGCCTTCCTGCGCAAGTTTCTTGATCTCGGCCTGCAGCTGCTCGACCGCGATGGGGTCCACGCCGCTGAAGGGTTCATCGAGGAGGATGAGCTTCGGGTTGGTGATGAGCGAGCGTGCGATCTCAAGCTTGCGCCGCTCGCCGCCCGAGCAGGTGCGCGCCTGGTCCTTGGCCTTGTGCGTCAGCCCGAACTGGGCCAGCAGCTCCGCGGCTCGGCGCTTCCGCTCTCGCCTGCCAAGCGGCAGTGTCTCGAGGATCGCAAGCAGATTCTGCTCGCAGCTGAGCCGCTGGAAAACACTGGGTTCCTGAGACAGGTAACCCATCCCAAGGCGTGCCCTTTTGAACATGGGCAGGTCGGTCACATCGTGGGAGTTGAAAACGACCTTCCCGCCGTCGGCTTCGAGCATCCCGATGGTCATCCGGAAGCTGGTGGTCTTGCCCGCACCGTTTCGGCCCAGGAGCCCCACGATCTCGGCTCCGTCCACAGAGAACGAGACACCCTCGACTACACGCCGGTCTTGGAACGACTTCTCGAGCTGGTGGGTCTGGAGTAGGGGCACTGCCATAAGTGTACCCAAACGACCCCGGCGGGCACGTCAAACGCGGATCCGCGAGGTCTACAGGAACCTGATGGTCATCGGGTAGCGGAAATACTCGCCCTTGTTGGTCCGGACGATCGCCATCACCATGCCCACGATCGCGAGGACGTAGGGCAGGAACACAAGCGGGATCAGCAGGATGACACCGAGTCCCAGCGTGAGGAACATGATGATCACGCCGATGATCGGCAGCACGAACGAGTAGATCGTGACTGAGATCTGAAAGTTGATCGCTTCCCTGCCGTGGTCGTCGATAAAGACTGACCGGTCTTTGCGGGTGAGCCACATGATAATCGGGATCGCCAGCGAGATGTAGGGCAGCACGAGGTGCGCAAGAACCGAGAGGTGCATCAGCACCGCGTACGTTTTGTCGTCGTCTGTGACGCCTTGCGCGGCGACCGTCCCGCCTTTGTATGGCCCCATGCCGGTGTTCATAGGAACCTCTCGCAAATGGTGCGTCAGATCAGGCGGATGCACATGGGGTAGCGGAAGTACTGCGCCTTGGCCGCGGCTATGCCTCCCATGATGCCGCCGACGATGGAGAGGATCGGGAGTCCGATGTAGAGCACGGCTCCGACGCCGCAGGTCAGGATCGAGATCGGGATAAGGATCAGCCCGAGCAGGATGATGCTGATCTGGAAGTTGAGCGCTTCCTTGCCCTGGTCATCGATGAAGATCGAGTCGTTGTTCTTGATCTGCCACATCGCCAGCGCGACGAGCGGCGGGATGATGAAGGTGATCCCGTTGGTGAAGAAGACCGAGACCGACGCGATCAGCGGGCCCCAGTGGCACCAGCTCGCGTACGCGCAGTGCGCATCGGTCAACCCCGTTGCGTACGCGACGCCCGAGTTCTGATCGATCTCGTAGCCCTCGACCGTCGACTCGGCCGCTGCGCCACCCTCGTTGTCAGGCATCTGTCCAGACACGGAACTCCCCACATAGACGTTCATGGAACTCTATTGGGAGTCGGCTCCGGGCGATTGCAGCGAGGACAAATCAAGCCCGCATTCGGGGCAGATCGCCGCTTGGGAGGCCTTGAGGTCGTACTGACACCCCGGACAGCGGGGTCTCGGGACAGGGACGATCAGGATCGCGATCCGCCGGGCGTAGATGAGCAGCACGACCCCCGCGACCACGAAAAAGAGCCCCTGCAGGATGTTCCCGACGAGCCAGGGCTGGTCGTAGAGGATGCTCGTGCGCACGTTCACCGTGTTGGCTTGGGTCGACTGCCACCACAGGATGGCCGCCTGCTGGATAAGCGGGACGGGCCTGGTGATGAGCACCCAGAGACCGATCAGCCTGAGCACCGCGGCTGCGATCATCCGGTACCGGGTGACGGTTTGCAGGTCTTGGTTGAACATGACGCCCCCTGTCTGGATTCAGACGATACCAGAGAGGGAGCGGTTCATTCCGGGGTGGAATCGGTCGTGATGACTCTCATATCTGAGTCAGAAGAAGACGGAAGCGGAGCGTGGAATTCTTCGCCGAGGAAGAGGCCGCACTCGGGGCAGCGGTCGGCGCGAAAGTGTTCGAGGCTGAATCGACACTTGGGGCACTTGCCTGAGTAATCGGAGACAATTTTGCTCGCGATCCAAGGAGCGAGATACCAAAGACCTACCGCAGAACCAGCGGTTGCGATTGTGATTACTACAAGTTGAATCACCATGACGTCTCCGCCTGACACCCACGGCTCAAGAAGCGCCATCAGATACCCACTCGAGACTCCAGTGAGTATTGACGACGCGATATAAACCGCGACAAGCCGAATTGCGACTGTGGCCCACATCCGTATTCTGCAGATGTCTTCGTCAATTCGCCTCAACTACCCCCTCCAGGTCCAGAGGAAATGCCATTCTCACAATTAGCGGAAACAACAAAAAGACGACCAGAGCATAAATCAGTTCTGTCACAAAGCTAGATAACAAATCATTGATCGGCACTAGTCCTACGACTAAGCCTGGCTCGAAACGAATATGGGAAGCCAATCCACTGACGAGACCTAAAAGGGACACAAGCAAGATATGGATCGCAAAGATTCGCATCGCCGCGATCAAAATCTCTCGCTTAAAGAGCCTTCTGGAGTTATTGCCGAGGCAATCCACTGTTAGTGCCCAAACAGGTTTGTCTGCCCGAACATCCCTTCCTTCTCGAAGTGCTCGATGGCTTCGTCGACCGACTTGAACACGCCGTTGGCGGTCTCGGTGATGAAGGGGCTGGGGTTTTTCTCTGGTTTCCAGACGACGTAGACGTCCTTGGCGTGCTCGAAGGCGTGCTGGAGCTCACGCTCAACGCCCGAGGAGAGGCCAGGGATGCCGCCCGGGAGTTCGGGGACGAGGCTGACGATCATGTCGGCCTGGTCGATGAGCTTGAAGTCGCGCATGTAGATCTGGCCGTCGATGTCGCCCGCGATGTCGAGGACCTCGCGTGTGCGCATGGTGAGCGCCTCGGCGCCGCCGCTGGCCTTGGTGCCGGCCTCGCCGCCCAGTGCGTAGGGCTTGTGCTCAAAGAAGTCTTCGCCCGCCTTTGCGGCGTCGACCGCGTTGTCGAGCAGCAGCTTCTCGTCCACGTCGCCCGGGTCGAAGGTGATGAAGTGCTCTGCGAGGATCTCGCGGAACTTGTCGATCTCGGCCTGGATGTCTGGCATACCCACGACGTGGCTCATCGGGAAGCTGGGGTAGACCTTCTTCATCTCCGGGCGCGTCGTCAGTCGGAACATCGTCTTGTACGTCGACTCGTAACGCCCCCGCGAGAGGATGACGAAGTCAGACCCGGGCACGGCCTGGCTCATCAGCTCGGTCGCCAGGATCTCCTCTTCGCGCCAGACCATCAGGTCCTTCAGGTTCGCGTCGACGACGTGATCCTGATGCAGGCGTTGGTGGACGACCTCGATGTTGTCGACGAGGCAGACAAACAAGTCCGGTTTGAACGCCTGGATCTGGTCGAAGTCGAACGCGCTGAAGAGGCCGTGACGCCAGCGGAAGGTCGCGTGCGTGTTGACGATGACGTTCTCTTTGTCCTTGCTCTCCATGATCGCGTCCTTGAACGCGGCGCGGCGGAGCGAGTTGAGCCTGCTGAGCGGGAGGTCGAGGATGCGGCCCGGTTTGACGTCTGGGGCTTCCATGTACATGAGGTCACCGATGTGGTGGACATCGATGGGCTCGCCCTGCTGTCCCGCGAAGGCGGCGACCTCTTCGAGGAAGGGCTTTTTGTCCATGCCGACCTGGCCCGTGAGTATGACTCGCATAGCAACTTTCCTTCTGGATTCTGTTCGAGGCGAATGCTAGGTGTCGTCGTGCTCTCGGGGCGTAAGGACCGATATTTCAACGGGTTTCGTGAATGGTCTTTGTGATCGCTGCATGATCCGTTAGGCTCCCTTGTCCGCAGAGGGGACAGAGATTTATTGCCGCCGTCGCCACGGGGGAGCGGGCCGAACGGCCCGCGTGGCCGGCGCGGCTCTACAAGGGAAGTAGGCGGGATGTTGCGTTCGATTGGTCGAGTGATGCTCGTTGCGGGGGGTCTGCATACCTGCTCTGCCCTCGCCGACCCAGGCGACACCGCTCCCTGCCCGATGTCGCCGAGCATTCATGAGATCCCGATCATCGAGGGCCGGATGGCCATCGGTCTCTACAACCCGCCGGCAAACAGGTCTGGCATCGACATCCGCGTCCCGATCACCTTCCATGTCATCAGACGCTCAGACGGCACGGGCGGCCCTATCGAGTCGGAAATCGAACTCGCACTCGACTCGGCGAACTCACTCTGGTCAGAGAGCGGTATCCAGTTCTGCAAGCCCGGCGCCACAATCGAGCATCTCAGCGACGAGCTCTACAACAACACAGACACGCTTTCGGAGGTCAATGAACTTCGAAGCATGGACCAGGTCCCTGACACGATCAACGTGTATTTCGTCAACAACCTCCGCATCGAGATCGGCTCGATCTGTGGCATATCTTCGTTCACGACAAGCGCCGTTCAGGGGATCGCCGTCGACAACGGGTGCCTGCCTCACACCGGCAACCCGTCGACCTTTGCGCACGAGCTTGCGCACTACTTCGATCTGTACCACACGCACGAGCCGGCGTTCGGCGATGAGTGCACGGATGGGCTGAACTGCGACATCGCGGGCGACCTTGTGTGCGACACACCCGCCGACCCGAACGTCCGGGGCGAAGTGTCCCCCGGGGACTGCGTGTGGAACGGGAACGACCAACCCGACTGCGGCGAAGGGCCCTACACGCCCCCGGTCCGCAACGTGATGAGCTACTCGCCCAGCACGTGCCGGGACGAGCTCACACCGATGCAGACTGGCAGGGCCCTTGCGACACTGATCAACCTCAGGCCAGAGCTTGTTGCCAACGCGTGCGACCCGTGCCCGAACATCGCAGACGTCAACGGCGACAACGCGCTCACCCCGGCCGACTTCACCGCATGGATCGATGCCTTCAACACGCAGTCCCCGTCCGCGGATCAGAACGGCGACGGCGTGATCACCCCCACTGACTTCACCGCGTGGATCACCAACTTCAACGCCGGCTGCCTGGGCTAAGGCTGCCTTATCCCCGATTTGTGGACGCGGATTTCCATTTTTGCGCCGAGTGTGTCAGACTAAGACCGCCGCGATGCCGGCAGGGGAATGTCACGCACACGTTCAAACTTGGAGATGGGTATGAAATCGAGAAAGCTGATCGGAACTGTTCTTGTACTCTGCGCCGCTGGCGCAGCCGGCGCATGGGGCGCGGCGAGCGCTCTTCAACCCGAGAGCGAGCACCCGGGCAAGAAATTCATTGAACAGCGCATGGCGGAGATGGGCCAGGACCCAATGCAGGCGTGGATGGAGGCCGGCACGCCGGGGCTGGCGCACGAGATCCTTGCAATGAGCGAGGGCGAGTGGGACGCGGTCAACCGTGTCTGGATGGCCCCAGGCGCAGAGCCGATGGAATCGCCAGCAAGCGCGACCATGGAACTCATCATGGATGGCCGGTTCGTCAAGACGAGCTACGAAGGTAGCATCATGGGCACGCCTTTCACCGGCATGGGGCTCATGGGCTACGACAACACCCGTAAGCTTTTCACGAGCCTGTGGATTGACAGCATGTCGACGAGCATGAGCACGGCGTACGGGAGCCTCGATGAAACCGGCACGATCCTCACATTTGTAGGGACCATGGACGAACCCACCACTGGTGAGATCGGAAAGAGCTACAAACAAGTTCTACGGATGATCGATGAGGATCACTCAGTCTTTGAGATGTGGGAGATTCTCTACGGCGAGCCTTTCAAGGTGATGGAGATCGAGTACACCCGCAAGTAAGCCAGGCCGACCTCTTCACGAGAAGGGACAGCCGGCGCCGGGTCCAGCAGGGCCCGGCGCTGTTGTGCGCGGGGGCCTATGCTGGGAGGCGGGGCCGAGCTGTGCTGGGCTCCGCGGATTCACCCGCGAATAAGGCATCGGAGCACACCCATGGCCGTCCTCGTCAACGCCGACACCCGCGTCATCTGTCAGGGCATCACCGGTTCGTTCGGTGCGATCCACACCAAGGGCTGCCATCACTACGGCACAAAAGTTGTGGGCGGCGTGACACCCGGCAAGGGCGGCCAGAAAGATGCCAACGATCTGCCGATCTTCAACACTGTCGAGGAAGCCGTCGTCAAGGCCGGCGCCACTGCGACGATGATCTTCGTCCCGCCCGCGTTCTGCGGCGACGCGATCCTCGAGGCTGCCGACGCTGGTCTGAAGCTCATCTGCGCGATCACCGAGGGCGTGCCCGTGCAGGACATGGTCAAGGTCCGCGCGGTGCTCGACAACATGAACGCCGAGCTCCCAGACAACGAGCAGATCACACTCATCGGCCCCAACTGCCCGGGCATCATCACCCCCGGACCCAAGACGGGCAGCGGAACATCGGGCAGCGACACCTACACAAACGCGGGCTGCAAGATCGGCATCATGCCCGGCTACATCAACACGCACATCAGCGAAGCCAAGACTGGGAAGGCGGTCGGCATCGTCAGCCGATCGGGCACGCTTACCTACGAAGCGGTCTGGCAGACATCCAACTTCGGACTCGGCCAGTCAACATGCATCGGTATCGGGGGCGACCCCGTCCGCGGTATGAGCCACATTGATGCGCTCAAGCTCTTCCAGGACGATCCCGAGACGCACGGCATCATGATGATCGGCGAGATCGGAGGCTCCGACGAAGAAGCAGCCGCCGCGTTCGTCAAGGAGCACGTGACCAAACCCGTCGCCGGCTTTATCGCGGGCGCGACAGCCCCCCCCGGCAAGCGGATGGGTCATGCCGGTGCGATCATCGAAGCCGATGGCTCGGGTACAGCCGAGGGCAAGATCAAAGCGATGCGTGCAGCGGGCATCGAGGTCGCCGACAGCCCCGCCGACATGGGCAGGGCAATGGTCGCCGCGATGGGCCTGAGCTGACCCTGTTTACGCGTTCTTCTTTGTCTCGATCTCTGCGACACGAGCCTTTAGCTCGCTGATCTCAGGCGCGCTCCGGCTGCGGCCTACCCGCGATGCGAACGCCCCGCCGCCCGTGCCGGCACCGATGACAGCGATCAGCGCCAGGAGCTCTGCGGGCGACAAGCTGTCTCGCAGCACACGAGCCTCGGCCTCGGTCAGCCCGAGTTCTTGAAGCTGATTCTCGAGCGCATCGACCCGCTGAACGCTCTTGTGCGTTTCTGACTCGATCGTGATGAGCCTGCTGTCCTGCTCGCGGATGCCCGACTGGATGCTGCTCAGAGTCTCGCCGATCACACCCCCGATCGGTCC
>WUAK01000134.1 GCA_009827205.1 Phycisphaeraceae bacterium
GGCTCGAGGAGCTCGAGGCGATCGAAGCCGAAGACAACTTCCAGAGCTACTCCAAAAAGATGGAGAGCCAGCTCCGCCGCGAGATGCGGAAGATCAAGCGAAACCTTGACGGCATCCGCCGGATGGAGAAGATCCCGGGCGCCCTCGTCATCATCGACGTCTCGCACGAGATGACGGCGATCAACGAAGCCCGGAAGCTGGGCATACCCACCGTCTGCCTGATCGACACCGACGCCGACCCGGCGTACGCCGATATCCCGATCCCGGGCAACGACGACTCGATGCGTTCGATCGACGTCGTAGTTCGAGAGCTCTGCAAGTCGATCGCCGAAGGCAAGAGCCAGCGGACCGAGGCAGCCGAGGGTGCAGACGAAGCCAGCCAGGAGCAGGCTCCACGCCAGCGCAAGCAGGGCAGCCGCCGAAGCGTTCGCGGCGAAGCCTCTGCTTCCGCGACCGACGAGGCCCCCCGCACGGCGCCCGATGCGATCGCAGCCCCAACCGAGTAAAGCTTCTCTGAGCACTTCAGAGTTAACATTGTTTATCCGAGCCGAGGCGAGAGAGAGCCTCATTTAGATACAGACTCGCGCCGCCAGACCAAGCGGCGGCGCCCAATCACCCGGAGCATTCACTATGGCCGACATCAGCGCCAAAGACGTGATGGCCCTTCGCAACCGCACTGGTCTTCCCATGATGGCCTGCAAAAAAGCACTCGCCGAGACCGGCGGTGACATCGATGCAGCCGAGGATCACCTCCGCAAGACACTTAAGGGCAAAATGGAAGGTCGCACCGAGCGTGCTGCCGCCGAGGGACGCGTTGCGGTTGCCGTCAACGGCACCGCAGCCTCAATCGTTGATCTCCGCGCCGAGACCGACTTCACCGCCAAGAACGACAAGTTCATCGAAGCCGCCGACAAGATCGCCCAGCTCGCCCTGGCAGCGCCCGCAGGCGAGGTCGCGCCGACAGACGAGATGAACGCGATCATGGACGACATCCGCATCTCGACGGGCGAGAACGCCTCGATCGGCCGCGTCCACAAGATCGAGAAGGACAACGGCGAGAGCTTCAGCTCCTACGTCCACCACGACGGCAAGACCGCTGTGCTCATCCACGCAACCGCGGGTGCGGACGACGACGTCCTTCGTCAGATCTGCATGCACATTACCGCGGTAGTGCCGAGGCCTCTCGGGATCACCGCAGACGACATCCCCGCCGAGCTCGTCGAAAAGGAGCGCAAGTTCCGGATGGAGCAGGCTGTGGAGTCCGGGAAGAACGAGGAGATCGCCGCGATGATGGTCGAGGGCGGGATCAAGAAGTTCTACTCAGAGGTCGCCCTCAACGAGCAGGACTTCGTGGTTGACCCCTCGAAGAAGATCAAGGACCTGCTCGGCGGGGCCGCGATCAAGGAGTTCTTCCGCTGGGAAGTCGGCGAAGGCGTCGAGACCGACTCGGGCGAGTAACCCTCCTCTAGTGCCAAAGAGAAACCCAGAGGCCCGGGAGCAATCCCGGGCCTTTCTCATGGTGTCAAGAACCCCCTCAGAAGCCAGAAACCGGCCTCACAGCCCAGAAACGCCGATTTGACCCTACAGAGTGAGAAAGCGAAAAAAGTTACCCAAACTACTGGCACGCCCGAAAAGCTAATGCATATTTCGGATGTCTTGTCTCTCTCTTCCCATGGCTCGACTGACGGCTAACGCTCTCAGTCGGGTTTTCTTTTTGGCCCTCACTACGCGATCAAGCGCATGAGACAGCCATCAAGCCAATCAATACTCGAGCAATCTAGCTTTGTTACATCCGGGCCCAGCAGGCGACCGCCTGGCCGTTGACCCGCATCTCAAGCGGCGGCATCTCAGTCCGGCAGCGATCCTGCACTTCTGGGCACCGGCCCGCGAAGGGGCACCCTGGGGGCGGGTTGAGCGGGCTCGGGACATCGCCCTGAAGGACGGTCAGCGGTCGACGTTCGTCCGGGTCGTCGATCGGGTTCGAGCCCAGCAGCGCCCGCGTGTACGGGTGCTCCGCTTGCTCGCGGAGGCGATCGCTCTGGATCTTCTCCATGACCCGGCCAAGGTACATAACCATGACGTTGTCGCAGAAGTGCTCAACGACCTTCAGGTCGTGACTGATGAACATCATCGTGAGCCCAAGCTGCTCCTTGAGGTCCTTCATGAGATTTAGAACCTGCGCTTGGATCGATACGTCCAGCGCAGAAACGGGCTCATCCGCGACGATGAACTCGGGCTTGAGCGCGAGGGCCCTGGCGATGCCGAGGCGCTGCCTCTGACCGCCAGAGAACTCGTGAGGGAACTTGTCCTTCGATTCGGGCCTCATACCGACGGTCGCGATGAGTTCGTCGATGTACGACTCCATCTTGTCGGGCGTGACAACGTTGTGGAACGCAATAGCTTCCTTGAGAAGCCCCCTGACGGTCAGTCTTGGGTTGAGCGAGCTGTAGGGATCCTGAAAGATGATCTGCATGCGTCTGCGGACGCTCATCATCTGCTTGTGGTCTAGACCTGTGATCTCGCTTCCTTCGAGATAGACCTTGCCCTCGGTAGGCTCGAGCAGACGGATGACCATCTTGCCAAGTGTCGACTTGCCGCAACCCGACTCACCGACGACCCCCAGCGTCTCTCCTCTGGCAATCGAGAACGATACATCGGTGACCGCGTGCACGTTCGCGACGACACGGTTGAGTATGCCGCCGTGGACGGGGAATCGCTTGTGTATTCCTTCGGCGTGAACGAACGCCTTCTCCGCCGTCTCAGTGCTGTTCAATTCTTGTGTAGCCGGAGCGGTCATCCCGTGGCTCCTGTAGTCAGATCTACTTCCTGGTTCCTCGGGAAGTGGCACCGGACAGGCCTGTCGTCGAACGCATGCGCTGTTAGATCAGGCTCAATATCCACACATTTCTGCTCTTTGAACGGGCAGCGGTCCTGGAACCTGCAGCCCTTGGGCAGTTCGAACAGGCTGGGGACGATGCCCTTGATGGTGGGCAGCCTGCCATCCTCGCTCCGCTTGCCTGCCTTGGGAATCGACTCGAGCAGCGCTTTGGTGTAAGGGTGCTGAGGACGCTTGAAGAGATCGCTCACAGGTGCCTGCTCGATGATCCGACCCGCGTACATCACGATAACTCGATCACAGACCTGAGCTACGACGCCGAGGTCGTGCGTAATGAGCAGGATCGAGGTTCCAAGGCGTTCTTTGAGGTCCGCCATGAGCGCCAGAATCTGAGCCTGAATCGTTACATCGAGAGCGGTCGTGGGTTCGTCGGCAATCAGAATGTCCGGCTCGCAGCAGAGTGCGATCGCGATCATGACCCTCTGACGCATACCTCCCGAGAGTTGGTGCGGGTACTCCTTGTACCGCTGCTCGGGGTTTGGGATCTCGACGAGCCTGAGCATCTCGACCGCTCTATCGCGACGTCCTTTCTTGTCGAGCTTCGTGTGGTACTTGAGAGCCTCGTCCAGTTGCCAGCCGATCGTGAACACCGGGTTCAGACTTGTCATGGGCTCCTGAAAGATCATGGCAATCCGATCACCCCGCACCTTGCGCATCTCGGTTTCAGGGGCGGTCGCAAGGTTGAGATTGTCGAACAAGATCTCGCTGGACGGATCGATGATGCTGTTGCGTTCGGGCAAGAGCCTCATGATGGTTTTACTAGTGACGGTCTTGCCGCAACCCGACTCACCGACGATACCGATGGTCTCGCCAGGGAAAACATCGAAATTGACATCGTCGACAGCTGTCACGGTGCCGCGATCGGTGCGGAAGCTGGTCTTGAGTCCGCGAACTCTGAGAATCGGTTGTTGTGTGGTTTCAGACATAGATCAGTTCACGTGCTTTGGATCAAACGCATCCTGGAGTGCGTCGGACAGGATATTGAATGCCAACACAAGGATGAACATAAACAGTGTTGCAGCGCCGATTTGCCAGAAGAAACCCTGCACGACCTCGCTCTTGGCCTGACTGATCATGATGCCCCAGCTAGCACCCTCGCCAAGAGGCAGACCGAGACCAAGGAACGTCAGGATGACCTCGCCCTTGATCGCACCAACAAAGAGGAGCGAGAAGTTGATGAACATCAGGTGCAACGTGTTCGGGATGATGTGCTTGACCAAGATATAGAACCGGCTAAACCCGATCGCCGTCGCGGCTTGGACGTACTCGAGTTCTTTGATCTTCATCGCTTCGCCGCGGATAACACGGCAAGGCCCGATCCAATATGTCAGTGCAAAGGCTAGATAGAGCGACGGAAGCCCGCGGAATTCCTGGAGTGGGCCTGAAACAAACATGAAGCTCAACACAGCGAGCAGAACGAGCTGAGGGATCGAACTGAAGATTGAGTAGAGCCATGTAACGACATGATCTACGAAGCCGCCGAAGAACGCAGCGGCTGCTCCCATGAGACTTCCTATCAGCACGGCTGTCAGACCGACGATGACGCCTACCTGGATCGCGATCTTTGCCGAGTACAGTGCCCGAACCAGAATCGACCGGCCCTGTCGATCGGTGCCAAAGATCAGCCGAGAGTTGTAGGCCATACCGGCCAAGCCAGTAGGCTTGGGCATCAACTGATCAACGAACTCCATAGCGTCGGGCAAGAGTGATTCTGCTGCGTCAAGCTGGAGAGCAGCCTCTCTTTGTGCTGCTTCGTCTATGGCGGCAAGAGCATCGGAGAGCTCGGGGAGGGGTTCATCGGTATCAAACAGAAGATCAACCGTATCGAGTACTTCTTCCATTGAGTCGGCTGGGAACGCATCATCCCGACCAGACACCGCGGCGTAGTCGTCAACCGCGTAAGAGATTTCCTCAAGGCCGAAGGCGACTTCTTCACGCAAAAGGGAGAGGTCATCCTCATCGCCAGCCAAACGCAACTCGGAAATCGATACACGCGATGCTCTCGTCTGTACCAGCACAGTCAACGCGGCATTTGAGAGAGACCGCGCATCGTCGAGCTCAGCGAGAATCTCCTCACCCCGCTCGACGCGCTCACGAAGCTCTTCCTGTGAGACATCTAGTATCTGCCGCTCTTGTACGGCATATGAAGCGATGACCTCCTCGACCGATCGTTCTGATTCGGGACCGAGCCTGTCGAGTTCATCCACCGCGTCTCGCACACGGCTGAAGAAGAAATCCACGTAATCGAGGCGACCGGTGACACCGATTGGCTTGCCGAGCCCGCCCAGGCTAGGAGGAGCGACCTGCGAGAGCATCTGCTCTGGCAAGAACGCGCCGGCCACAGGCGTCTCCTTCAGATTCCAAGCGCCGGTTTTCGTGCCCATCCACTGCATGACATCGATTGCCATCATCCACGCGGCCAACAGGAAATAACACCCAATCACCGCGAGCGAGAACATCGCTAAGCGGTTGCGCCGAAGCTTGCCCCACCCACGAGACTTGAAGAAACGCTTGATCAAGAAAGCCTCACTCTCGGATCAACAACCGCGTAGAGCACATCCGTCAGGATCACGGTCAGGATCACGACCGCCGCGAATAGTGCGGACATGTACTCCACTACGGGGAAGTCCTTGGCGTTGATCGCGGTAATCAGGGCACGGCCCATGCCTGGTATCGAGAAGAAGACCTCAAGAAGGATCGAGCCCACGATAAGAAAGGGCAGACTGATCATGACACGCGTGATGATCGGGATCATCGCGTTCTTGAGCATGTGAACAAACATGATCTTGCGGCTGCCGGCCCCTTTGGCTCTTGCGGTGGTGATGTAGTCCCGGCCTGTCTCTTCGACCATCACAGCGCGATAGAACCTCGTGTCATAGCCCATCGCAACAATGACACTGATCAACACAGGTAGCCCGCAGTATTGCAGCCATGTCTGCACTGCCTCGATCGGAGAGCTAGCCCAAAACGTAAGTGTCGACAGACGAACGTCGTATCCTTCGATGTCGAATGGAACGAGTCCCGCTTCCTGTCCCAGCCTGTATCCGCCGAAATACTGCCCAACAATGATGTATACGAGGAAGCTCACACTCATCCCCAGCACGGCGAGCAGCATCAGTGTCTTATCCGCGACTCTTCCGCGATAGAACGAACAGATCAACCCGATCATGATCGAGATCGCAGCGGTGATCATGAGCGCCGGGACTGTGATCATGGTTGTCGCGGGTACCGCGGTTGTGATGAGCTCGCCCACTGGTCTTTTCTGTTCCCAGGACCTCGCAGAGAAATCGAGCGTCACGATGTTCCAGACAGTTGAGGCGTATTGCTCGTAGAACGGGCGATCAAGACCGAAGTCTGCCTTGATTGCGTCATACTGCTCTTGAGTGGCGTTCTTCCCCAGAAAAGCGGTTACCGGGTCGTTGACGCGAAGCGCCAGCATCACAAGAAGAATGATGCCCAGGTACACCGGGATGTTGTACAGCAAGCGCCTGAGTATGTACGACCACATGCGGCAGTCTCCCTTCTAACGTTCCGACGGACTTGCCGCCCGAACGCGTCTTACCGCTTTGAGTCGTCGACGTCGAGGAACTTGAACCAGCCGTAGTACCGCTCCGTTGGCTTGCAGTTCAGCAGCCAGGGATTGATGAGGTAGTACCGCGTGCGCGCCATCGAACCGATGTAAGGCACATCTTCGATGAGCATGTCCCGCATGCGGATGTAGATCTCAGTCCGCTCGGAGCTGGGCTCCATGGTGAGAATCTGCTCATACATCGCGTCGTAATCCGCACGCTTGTAGTTGTAGTGGTTGGAACCGGGCGACTCGTTCGGAGAGTAGAACAACGCGAGGTTGTTCTCAGCGTCCGGGTAGTCACTCGACCACGCGAAACCAAACATAGGTGCTTTCTTGAGGTTCGTGAACTCGATCAGTGTCGAGAAGTCGACAAGTTGTGCGTCAAGCTGGATGTTGACCTCTGCGAGTTGGCGCTTGAGCATCTCGACCTGCTCTGCGTTGTTGCCGCCCCGGCTGGTGTAGAACCGGATCGGGGGGAGGCCCTCTCCGTTGGGATAGCCGGCTTCAGCGAGTTTCTGCCTTGCGCGTTCACGGTCGGGTCCGCGATAGCTCACGGGTGCGGTCCCGCCCTCGGGGTAGCCTTCGAGATCAGGCGGGATTGGCCCGTCGTACTGGATGGTGTTTCCTTGGTAGAACGTCTCGCTGAACTCATCAAGGTCAATCGCGAGGCTGATCGCCTGGCGAAGCGCCCGCTTGTCCTCCGTGTAGCCACCGAGCAGTTCGTCTTCCATGTTGAATCCGCGGAAGATGAAATCGAGAAGCGGGACGACCTGGTGGCGGACTCCCAGTTCACGAGTTTCGGGCAATAGCCGCTTGGTCCGACCGTCGAAAGCCTGCTCGAAGTACTCCGCGGGAACCTGCGTCAGGCCGATGTCGCCCGCCTGGAATCGCAGCCACATGGGCTGATCCTCAACGAACATAGTGAATTCGATGCGATCCACGAAAGGCACAGCCTGACCCGCAGCGCGGTGGAGCCTGTTCCTGCGATCATCACGCGTCCACTGATCCTCAGACGGGTAGAACACTTCGTGGTAGTTCGGGTTCCGATCAGCGGTCAGGCTCTTCTTGGGGATCCACTCATCAAGAATGAATGGTCCAGTACCTACAGGGTTGAATGCAAAGTCGTCCTCGCCGTAATGCTCCACGGCTTCCACAGGCACGATAGATGTTTGGAACATCGCCAGTATGTAGAGGAAC
>WUAK01000135.1 GCA_009827205.1 Phycisphaeraceae bacterium
GGCGCGGTGACCGATTCGAACACCGACGAATGGGAAGAGATGATCCGCACCAACATCCTCGGCGCCAGCCACCTCATGCGAGAGGCCGCCGAGGTGCTCACCGGTCAGATGACCGACCCCGACGCGAACCCCGATGCCTTCGAGAAGGACTGGGCCTCGCTCGTCGATCAGGACGGCCCGCCCCGCGATATCGTCGTCCTGGGCTCATCCGTGGGCCGGCACATTAGCCCGTTCAGCTCGATGTACGGCTCAACCAAGTTCGCCATCAACTCACTCGCCGAGGCACTCCGCCGACAGATGGCCAAGTTCGGCGTCCGCGTCACACTCATCGAGCCTGGCGTCGTCCGCACCGAGTTCCAGGAATCCGCGGGCTACGAGATGGAAGGCTTCGGCGCGTTCATGGACCGCGTGGGCCCCGTGCTCAAAGCCGAGGACATCAGCAGGACGATCGTCTTCGCCGTCAGCCAGCCCCCGGCGGTGCACATCAACGACATCATGATCAGGCCGACGAGGCAGGAGTATCCGTAAGCAACTGGAAATCAGTCACTCCGCTTTGCGGACCAGACTGCGAGAAAGTCACGTCCCACTGAATGCGTCGTGCCCCGCAGCTCGTTCTCGTTCACAAGCCTGAACGTCGTGTGGTAGTCGCTCGACCCGTCGTTCGTGATGAACGCGACATGGGGTTCCTCGAAGTAGCTGTTCACCTGGATCTCTGAGGCGGCAACCCCGCCGTAGAACGTTGCGGAGTACGTGCCGTCGTCATTCCTGTTGAACGTCATGGGCACCAGGTATGCGTCAGCGGTTGGGGTGGGCCGGAGATCGACATCCCAGCTTCCAAACATCTGCTCGACAGTCAGGCTCGGCGTATGCTCAGCGGTCGGAAGTGGCGCATCAGAATCAAGCTTGATCACGTCTTCACTGGTTTGACACCCTGCCAGTCCGATCAACGAGAACGCCAGTGCGGCTTTCATCCACATGAAAAAACTCCTTCTGATGTGCAGTTCGCCAATCAGAAGGAGTCGGATGTTTGATGTACGAGTTAGCGTCCTTGGGCTCGCCTTACGGCCAGATGCCGCGGTGGTTGTAGATATCACCGAGGTGCTCGAGAGCCGCGATGTAGGAAGCCAGACGCATGCTCACGTCGTACTTCTGCTTGGCAACGATCGTTCGGCGGGCAGCCATGCACATAATGCGGTTGAGCTCGCGGTCCACCTGCTCGACGTCCCACGTCACGTTCGAGCGGTTCTGCACCCACTCGAAGTAGGACACGGTCACGCCGCCCGCGTTGCAGAGCATGTCAGGGATGACCTCGATGCCGCGTGAGGCGAGCACAGCGTCGCCCTCTGGGGTGGTGGGGGCGTTTGCCGCCTCGGCGACGACCCGGCAGTGAAGCTGCTTGGCCCGTTCCTCGTTGACCATGCCCTCGAGCGCCGCGGGGATGAACACATCAACGGGTGTCGTCCAGAAGTCGTCCTCGCTGATGACGTCGCAGCCCTCGCCGCAGTGTCGGGCGTGGCCGCCCGTGCCCGTCTTCTTCTCGAAGCCCGCGACCCCGCCGTGCTCTGCGACGTGATCGGCAAGCGCGTGCACGTCGAGGCCCTCTGTGTTGCGGATCGCGCCGGTGTGGTCCATGACCGCGACGACGTTCGCACCGAGATCACTCAGGATCTTGGCCGCCCACGAGCCCACGTTACCGAAACCGAGCAGGCTGACACGCATGTCCTCGACAGGGATGTCAAGGTCGGGCAGCATCTCGCGGAGAACGTCGACAACACCCTGGCCGGTCGCCTTCTCGCGACCAAGGCTGCCGCCCACCGCGATGGGCTTACCGGTCACCACAGCAAAGGGGTCCGCAGGACCGTGACGACCCGAGAGCGCGCCATACGTGTCGGCGATCCAAGCCATGATCTCGGCGGTTGTGCCAACATCCGGTGCAGGGATGTCGTAGTCGGGTCCGATGTCGTTTGCGATCGCAGCCGTGAATCGGCGCGACACGCGCTCAAGCTCACCCGGGCTCAGCTCTCGCGGGTTGCAGTTCACGCCGCCCTTGCCGCCCCCGAAGGGCACGCGGACGAGGGCGCACTTCATCGTCATCAGGAACGCCAGGCTCTTGACATCGTCGAGGTGGACGTCCTGGTGGAACCGGAGGCCGCCCTTGTACGGGCCGACCGCGTTGTTGTGCTGCACGCGGTATCCCTTGAACAGCTTGTGGTGCCCGTCGTCCATGCGGACCGGGAAGTGCACCATGATCTCGTTCTTGGGCTGCGCCAGGATGATCCGAACGCGGTGGCGCAGGTTGATGATCTCGGCGGCCTGGAGCATCGACGCGACGGTCTGCGTGTAGATGTTGGTGGGGTCCTTCGGAAGGCCGACCTCGTCAAAGATCGGGTCCCACTCGGTTCCACCTGCGTCAGCGGACTGATTCACGTCGGTTGCTGTCGTGCTCATCGAAACCACACTCCGTGTGGGGCCTGACGCGGCCCCTTCGGGCAAATCGGGGATCCCTCCCCACATCTCCAAAATGGCGTTGCTGAACCAGAATCAGCCGCCCTGGGCTTGAACGCTAGCCCAATACTCGTGAGTCCTCAATGATTTCCAATCGCTTTGTATACAAAACGCGCGAAGGATCTGGTTGGTTGTCCAGACGAGTTTTCAGGAGGTCGGAAGATGGTCGTATATCTCGCATCGGATCTCATCTGGGCGACGAAAATCAAGTCCACCGCCGAGGCGATCGGCGTCTCCGCGAGACCCGTCCGTGACCTCGGCATGCTCGAAGCCAGGCTCTCAGATTCGGACCCCGCGGCGATCATCCTCGACCTTGAAGCTCCGGAGTCTTCGCGTGAGATGATCGGACGACTGAGGGGGAACGAAGCCAGGGACTCTGATCGCAAGATCCGCATCCTGGCCTTCGCCCCGCACGTGCACCGCGACCTCATCGACGAGGCCCGCACACTCGGCGCCGACGAGGTCCTGACACGCGGCGCGTTCGACCACGATCTGCCCGAGATCCTGCTCAGGCTGGCAGCTCGGAGCCGCTGAGAAACCCCGGATTGTGAAGCGTTCTTCGCTTTCGTTGCCTTGGCATTTGTCCGATTGAGGGCTATTGTTGTGACCCCGCGCATCGCGACGCGGGCCGGACTCGGGTGCGTAGCCCGGGATCGGAACGAGCATAAACCCCAAGCCGCCCCCAAGGGGCCGCGTCCGGTCTCCCCGGCACGCGTCAAAGGCCGAATCCCGCCGACCTGGGCCCATCGCGAGGGGCAGCCAAGTCAGTGCGGCGATCGGGAAAGGACACAGAAAACGTATGGTAGATGAGACGCTGATCGCGTCACTCGGTTTCGATGAAGCCGAAGCGGACGCAATGCTCAAGAGCGCGATGGGTGAGGAAACCGGGATGGACTCCGTCCTGAGCGACCAACTCCAGGACCTCAAGCCCGGCAAGCTGATCAAGGGCAAGATCATCGGAATGGCCGGCGATGACGTCGTCATCGAGGTCGGGCTCAAGAGCGAAGGCCTCGTAAACAAGGAAGAGTTCGGCGACGACGAAGTCCGGGTGGGCGACTCTGTCGACGTGCTCCTCGAAGCACTTGAGGACGAAACCGGGCTGATCCAGCTTTCCAAGCGCAAGGCCGACCGCCAGATCGCCTGGCACCGCATCACCGACTCGACCAACGAGGGCGACGAGGTCGAGGGCACGGTCATGCGCAAGATCAAGGGTGGGCTCCTCGTCGACATCGGCGTCCCCGTCTTCCTCCCCGCCAGCCAGGTCGACATCCGTCGCCCGGGCGATGTGGGCGAGTTCATTGGCCGCAAGATCCGTGCGCAGATCCTCAAGATCGACATCGAGCGTCGCAACATCGTCATCAGCCGACGCAAGCTGGTTGAAGACGAGCGGAGCGCCGCCAAGAAGCGCCTGCTCAGCAAGATCAACGAGGGCGACATCGTCAAGGGCACCGTCAAGAACATCGCCGACTTCGGCGCGTTCGTGGACCTGGGCGGCATCGACGGCCTCCTCCACATCACCGACATGTCATGGTCGCGGATCAACCACCCGTCCGAGATGGTCAAGGTCGATCAGGAGATCGAGGTCAAGATCCTCAACATCGATCACGACCGCGAGAAGATCGCGCTTGGTCTCAAGCAGACCGAGACAAGCCCATGGGAAGAGATCGAAGCCAAGTTCCCCGTCGGCAGCCGTGTCTCGGGCGAGGTTGTCTCGATCATGTCCTACGGCGCGTTCATCAAGCTGGGCGAGGGTGTCGAAGGTCTGGTCCACATCTCTGAGATGTCATGGACCCGCCGAGTCAACCACCCGTCCGAGATGCTCGAGCCGGGCCAGGAAGTCGATGTCGTCGTGCTCGACATCGACAAGAACAAGCAGGAAATCAGCCTCGGCATGAAGCAGGTCGAGGTCAACCCGTGGGAGCTCGTCGCAGAGAAGTACCCCCCGGGCACCATCATCGAGGGCGAGGTCCGCAACCTCGCCAACTACGGCTCGTTCATCGAGATCGAACCCGGTATCGACGGCCTCCTCCACGTCTCGGACATGTCCTGGACCAAGAAGGTCACGCACCCCAACGAGCTCTACAAGAAGGGCGACAACGTCAAGGCTGTCGTTCTCGAAGTCGACCAGGAGAAGCAGCGCATCAGCCTGGGCGTCAAGCAGCTCACCGAGGACCCGTGGCTCCACCTCATCCCCGAGCACTACAAGCCCGGCATGGTTGTCCGCGGCACGGTGACCAAGGTCACGAACTTCGGCGTCTTCGTCGAGCTCGAGGACGATCTCGAGGGCCTGCTTCACATCTCCGAACTCGCTGATCACAAGGTCGAGAATCCGCTCGATGTGGTCAAGCAGGGCGAAGAGGTGGACGTCAAGATCCTCCGTGTCGACTCGTCCGATCGCAAGATCGGCCTCTCGCTCAAGCGTGCCCAGTGGGGTGATACCTCAGGCGGCGGATCCGAGCAGGGCGGCGACGACTTCGGCGGCGGCGGAGACTTCGGCCCAACCCGAGGCGGCATGGACGACCACGGCGCCATGGGCACCGACAAGATCCAGATCTAAAGCCTCTGATCAATCCCAAACACTCACGAGCCCCGCATGGACCACCCATGCGGGGCTCTTTCGTTTTCAGTGCCTTCTAAGAAGTCAAGCAAGCGAGTAGATCTCAACTCGTCAGCGCACAAACACGCCCGTGTTCCTCGTGGAACACGGGCGGTGACAAGTGTGTATCCAGATGCAACTGAGGCGTGATAACCTAACTAGCAGAGTGCCAGGAAGCACAGCACGACCAAGATAGCCAGACGCTGACGGTGGGGAGTAAGGATGGTCCGGTCCATGGCAAATCACCTCTTCGATTACCACACGAGAAGGCAACCGCTGTGCCAGACTCTGGCAGGCGGCTCCGCGGTCCTTCGCGGCTTCTCTCTGGGGTCGCTGATGAGGGCTCGTTGCCCGTTTACCACATCCGTGCAGGAGATGTTGTACCACGGCAACACCTTGGTCTGCGCGCTGGTGGCGTTCATTTTGACGGTTCTCGGACCGCAAATGTGCATGGCTCAGGCGGATTTGGCTCCAACCACCCCCTCAGATGAGCCGCCCGGGCTGATCGAGACGCTCGACGCGTATGTCCAGATGGAGCCATGGGTCCGCGCGATGGAAGTCCCTGAGGGCGCGATCGGACCAAACGTCATCGGTGCGTGTGTCACGCTTCGGTTCGATGGCAAGATCATGGGCATCGGGACGATCTACGGCGGTGGGCAGTTCTCAGTTCCAGAGGCAACCAGGCTCGCGTTGCAGCAGGCTAGGTCCAGGCTTCCGATCACACAGGACGCGATGGCGCAGGACAGGCTCAGGCTCGCTGCCGAGCAGATGACCATCAGCCTCGAGGTGGCAGGCCCAGCAGTGCCATTAGGGAAGGGCACGTATGAGCAGGTCGCGACGCTCTTTCAGCCTGGCATCCACGGCGTTGCGCTCCGCATCGATGACTTCGCTTCTGCTTCTTATCCGGGCGAAATGCTCTGGATGCAGCAGGAGCCCTCCTCTGCGCTGCAGAGATTGATCGCGGGCATGACTGGAGATGTCGCGCTTTCGCTCCGCCCACTCGAGGAGGTGCTGGAAGCAGAGAACGTGTCGGTGCTCAGATTCAAGACGAGGCATGTCGCGCAGCTCAAAGCGGGCGGCGAGCCGAGGCTTCTTGAGCGGGGCGGGAAGTACGTATCTGCGAGTTCGATTCGCTCACAGAGGGCACTTGAGGAGTGGGCTGATGGGATGGCGACGTTCCTTATCGGCATGCGAAGCGTCGGGACATACAACCCGATCGCGGGCACCGCATCAGAACCGGCTACTCCATTTACGAGTGCGATGCGGATGTATGCGCTGTTTCGGTACGCCAGCCTCGGACGAGACAACGAGCTTACATCTCAAGCACTCGTGGAAGCGAGCAACATCGCAAACGCGTTGCTGACGCTGATCGACGAAGACAATCGACTCGGCGCACCCGCCGACGCGTTGCTCGCGGTGTGCGTCGCTAAGGGGCTTGAGTATGACGAGGGTCTCAACGAGGCCCGGCAAAGGGTCGAGGGTGCCCTCAGTTCGATGGCAGATCGCATTGAGGAATTCCTCCCCGCGGAGCGCCCGATGATCGCGTGGGCGCTGGCTTCGATCGGCAAGCGAAAGATGGCCCAAGAGATCATGCCCGCGTGCCGGCGGGTGGGGTCGCAGGGGATGTACCCATCGCTGATGCCATGGCTCGGGTATGCCGAGCTTGAGCTCGCGGGCGAGGACGAGATCCCAGCTGCGGTGTCACTTCGGCTGATGCGGTCGAAGATGTGGGAGAATCAGCTCACACTCGATGATGTTCGGGGCTACTCGCCAGATCTTCAGGGCGGGATCGTATTCACAGCCGCGCGGAACCCCGCACCAACCTGGTCCACTGCGAGGCCGTTGTCCTTCGTGGCGGCGATGCTCGGCGATACAAGGTTTACAACGGGCGACGAGTTGCCGGCTGAGATGTCTGAGTTATTCAACTCGCTCAGGTTCCTGAGGCAACTCTCGGCAGGTAAACACGAGAGCCACATGTACCAAGAACCGAGCCGAGCGATGTGGGGCACCCGGGCTGCACTTTGGTCCCAGGACATGCCCATCCCGGCGAGCGCGCTGACACTTCTAACTGTATGCGAGACGCTCGAATCCCTGGACGAGTTGGCAGCCGACAGCGGGGCCCCCTGAGGGCCGTTTTGGCCTTCAAAAACAGGGGTTGGTGGCCCAAAAAACTCGTAACTTGGGGTGTCCAAAAAGAGGCCGAGAATCGGGGCTCGGCCTACTATAGATATGCGCATTTTTGAGGCCCGGGCGGGCCTTTCTGGAGCCGTGTCCGCATGAGCGAGAACGACGAAAGCCAGCAGACTCCGAACGGTGATTCGGGTGTCATCACGCCGAGCAACGTGGTCGATCTAGAGATTGAGAACGAGCTTCGCGACAGCTACC